>JAYTMM010000278.1:0-2826 GCA_043728555.1 Pseudobdellovibrionaceae bacterium | reverse complement strand
AGAAAATTTAAATACTTTACGACAGCTGCAAAGTCTCGATTAAATGATATTCAACGCTCTGAAGAAGCTGTCCGGCTGGCCAAAGAAGGGCGCAAAGCGGGAGTCACAACAAGCACACAGCTATTAGATGCAGAATCTGATTTGTTTCGTTCGCGAGCGGGCTTGGTCAATGCGCAAATTGGATCTATCGAAGCATTGATCAATTTGGAACTGGCTTCTGGGCAAACACTTTATAATTTTAATTAACTTTATGATTTAAATTAATTTTACAATTTAATTAACTAAGGAATTTAACATGGATAGTAAAAAGAAAAAAATATTTTTAATCATCGGTCTGCTTGCCTTATTCATCGTGTCCTATTTTATTTATCAACATGTTATTTACGTTGAAACTGATAATGCACAAGTCGAAGCCCCCACCGTCATGCTTGCAGCAAAAATATCTGGCTATATTAAAGATGTTCGAATTAATGATGGCCAAAAAGTCAAAAAAGACGACGTGCTGATTCAAATTGATAGCCGTGATTACAAATCTGTTTTTGATTCTGCGACAAGTGAATTATTATCTTTAGAAGCTCGAAAAAAAGATGCCGAAAAAAATTATTACCGCATCAAAAATCTTTTCGCACAAGCTGTCGTTTCTTCACAACAGCTTGATACAGCGACTGCGAATTATAATGAAATTAAAGCACGCTATGATTCGGCGGCATCAAAAGTTATTCAGTCACAATTAAATTTAGACAATACACAGATCAAAGCACCCAGCGATGGTATTATCGCTCGAAAATCTGCCGAGATCGGACAACTTGCGACGCCAGGGAACCCTTTGATCGGCTTTGTCAGTTCTGAAAGCCGTTGGATCATCGCCAATTTCAAAGAAACTGAAATTGAAAATATCAAAGTTGGAAAAAAAGTCGACATTCAAATTGATGCGGTCTCAGGGAAAAAGTTTTCAGGAGAAGTTGAAAGCATCAGTTCAGCCACTGGAGCCACATTCACGTTGCTTCCACCGGATAATGCTACAGGTAATTTTACCAAAGTTGTCCAACGAGTTCCTGTGAAAATTAAATTTTTAAATTTAACAACCGAAGACTTTGATCAAATTCAAGCGGGTCTTTCAACTGTTGTTAAAGTTCACATTCACTAGAAAGCATACTATGAGTCGCGAATCTAAATTAATAGTTTTTGTCGCGGTTCTGGCATCGCTTCTTGAAATTATTGATACATCTATTGTGAATGTTGCATTGTCATCGATGATGGGGAATTTGGGCGCAACACTGGCCGATATTTCAATGGTCATCACAGGTTATGCGATCGCAAATGCGATTGTTCTGCCTGTATCTTCGTGGTTGAGCGAACGCATCGGGCGCAGACAATATTATTTAGGATGTATTGTCTTGTTCACACTGACATCAGTGGCCTGCGGATTGGCTCCGAATCTGACATTTTTAATTATCTTTCGTATTTTACAAGGCCTTGCGGGTGGAGCACTGTTGCCCACATCACAAACTTTAATTTACGAACAATTCCCTAAAGAAAAAGCCGGTATGGCCGGTGCTATTTTTGGAATGAGCGTCATGGTAGGCCCTGCGTTGGGTCCAGTGATGGGCGGTTATTTAACAGATCATTTTGGCTGGAGATCAATTTTTAATATCAATCTTCCGCTGGGGCTTTTAGCTTTATTTGTGGGCCTGATGGTCATCAAAGACCCTGCTCACTTAACAAATCAAACAGAAAAAATTGAAAAACCAAAACTGGATACGATCGGATTAATTCTTTTAGTTTTAGGTATTGGTTGCTTACAATACGTTTTAGAGCGCGGCGATTCTGAAGATTGGTTTACGTCAGGATATATTACGATCAGTGCATTGATCAGTGCGATCTGCTTGCCGACATTTGTTTGGTGGGAATTAAAAATTCCAAATCCAATTATTAATGTTCGTCTGTTCAAAGAAACAATTGTTCAAAGTGGAATTATTTTAATGGGGCTGTTGGGATTTTTTCTGTACGGAATTGTTTTTTTACTGCCCGTATTTTTAGGCCGAGCATATCATTATGATGCCACACAAATCGGAATTTTATTTATTCCGGGATCTATTGTCACCATGGCCATGATGCCCCTGATTGGTAAAATGATGCAGTCAGGGAAAAGCCCCAAAGTCATGATAGCTGCTGGTTTTATCGGACTTGAATTGTGCTTGATGGTCATGTCGACATTTTCACCGCAATCATCAAAAAATGATGTCCTGATGGCTTTATATATTCGCGGTATCGCTTTATCATTTTTATTTGTTCCAATTAACTCATCAATCCTCAGTCAATTTACCGGGCGCGCACTGGGGCAAGTTGCTGGGTTATTAAATTTATTTCGACAAATTGGCGGCAGCATGGGAGTCGCTTTTGTCGCCACCCTGCTGAATATTAAAAGTCACCAAAACTATGCAGACCTTAGCGCCAAGATGAATGCGTTTAATTCAAATGCTCTGAATTTTGTAAACCAAACAGCACAAGGTTTTCATTCAAAATTTTCGACTGAAGTCGGTTTTGCCGTCAATCAAAGCGCATCTGTTCAGGCGCTATATTATAAAGTACAAAATCAAGTTTTTATGATGAGCTTTCTGCAACTGGTGGTGATCATGATGGTCATCTTGTGTTTAGCCGCTATCCCTATCTATCGGCTAAAGTTACAAAAAGGTCCGGTAAAAGTTGTTGATACACAATGAAAAATAAGTCAACTTGCTGCCGCATAAAATCGACTCCACTTTTTCGGGGCCAGATCAGAATGGAGTCTTTACAATTTTCTTTTTGTCGTTTGATTTTTTTTGG
>JAYTMM010000277.1:0-2625 GCA_043728555.1 Pseudobdellovibrionaceae bacterium | reverse complement strand
GAATGAATTGAATAATTCGTGCGAACACCATCAAGGGTTTCAATCACTAATCGCCCTGCGGCTAATGACAATGCCGTGTTTACACTTTCAGAAAGCCTGTGTGAAATTCCGTCTTTTAAAACCAGTTGATCAACAACCAGATCAATATCGTGTTCTTTGGTTTTTGCTAATTTCTGCGCGGATTCTAGGTCCTTGAATACGCCATCAATTTTTGCTTTCGCAAAACCTTTTTTTGCCCATTTTTGAAATTCGGCTAAGAATTCGCCTTTTTTACCTTGAGCCATCGGTGCTAAAATATAAAATTTTGTCCCTGCAGATTTTTTTAAAATATCATCGATGATTTGTTTCGGCGTTTGCGACGACACAGGAATTCCGTGATTTACACATAACGGCGTTCCGACTTTAGCATACAGCAATCGCAGATAATCATAGACTTCGGTGATTGTTCCAACCGTTGATCTTGGGTTTAAGCCCACCGTTTTTTGGTCGATGGCAATTGCGGGGCTTAATCCTGTCACTGAATCGACATCTGGTTTTTTTAATTGTTCTAAAAAATTTCTGGCATAGGCGGACAAACTTTCGACATAGCGGCGCTGACCTTCGGCATACACTGTGTCAAATGCAAGCGATGATTTACCAGAACCTGACAGTCCCGTGAAAACCGTAATTTGATTTCTAGGAATGGTGATTGAAATATTTTTTAAATTATGTTCGCGTGCACCTTTGATGATAATGCCGTCCGAAAATTTTTCTTTAATTTTAACCGCTGATTTTTCTTTCATGATTTCTTTTGGCATTCCGGGCAAACCCCATAAAGTTCTAAGATATGATTTGTTAATTTAAATCCAAATGCACTTGCGACTTGGAGCTGTAATTTTTCAATTTTTTCATTTTCAAATTCACAAATTTTACCGCACGATGTACACGTTAAATGATCATGATGATCTTTGGGAGTCAGCTCGTAACGCGACGCCTGCCCACCCATTCGGACCTCGGTCACCAATTCATGGTCGGTCAATGATCGTAAAAATCTGTACACAGTCGCAAAACCGATACTTGAATCCTTTGTCGATGTTTTTTCAAAAAGCTCTTGTGCTGTGACATGTCGGGTGAACTCTTTTTCGCCAGATTTACTTTCTGAATCACACAAACAATCTAAAATTAATAATCTCTGATCTGTGATTTTCAAATTCATTGAACGAATCATTTTTTTAAAATCATCATTTTTAAAACGTTCATTTTTTTTAATTGTTTCTGAATCAGAGTGTCTGGGTAAGACGGCATTAAAGCCCGTAGCACTTAATAAATTCACAATTCACCTCGCGCTTGAATACTAACTGATTCTATTGAAAATGAGAATGATTATCATTCCTATTTTCAGCTTAACATTCGACCAATGTCTGGCTGAGATCGTATATAGAGTGAATAACGTACTAAAAATGTTAAATTAGACTGTATGCCTGAAGTTCAGCAGAAAACTCTATTTTTTATAAAAAGTCCATCGGTCAATTTGTCGGCCATCGAGATGTATTTAAAAAAACGTGGATTTAATATTCTGAGCGAAAGTGATCTGAAAACGGCGCTGCTTGAAATCATGAGAGTTTCACCAGATTATATTTTTATTGCCTGGGACCACCCCAGCGAACGCATCGTGAATTTACCCAAATACATTTTGCAATCAATGATAACGACAATGATTGCTTACTGTACGTCGAACGAAAAAACCCAAATACGAAAATTACAAGGCTCTGGTCAAACACATAAATTATTTCCTCCGTTATCTGGTCCTGCTATCCAGCGTTTGATTTCAAAGCTTGAAAAAGAAAACTTAGCAACTAACATTGATTCTGAAGCAAAAAAAACAAATTCATCCAACACAAAACATCTGTCTGAGATGATTCAGGTCAGATCATCTGATAAAAATAAAGACCTTGATCAATTTATGAATTCGTTATCAGAAACTGAATCAAAACCGTCGGAAATTTATATTGATAAGGGCTTACGCGCCAAAGAATTACGAAACAAACAAAATATATCAAAGCCTTCAAATTTATTATATTTAGCCCCCGTGCAAGACATTGTCTCTAGTACTGAACATAAAATGTCTGAATCGCTACAGAAAAAACTAGATCAGAAATTTGATGAACAAATTAAATTGCCGCTTGAAGAATTGATTGAAACTTTAAAAGACCACGAATATTTTGCTAACGAGCCATCAATTTTAAAAAATGAAACCCTTACGATTGCAAAATATGGTTATTGTGTTGTTGTTGAACATAAAAATTGGAACGGTTATTTGATCGTAGCCTCTGAAGCCGACGTTGACCCTGTAAGTCTTGAAAGTGTTCTGACGAATTGGATCAATGAAAATTTAGAAGACTCCGACGAAGTCGTCTCAGTATTGAGTCATGGTTTTGAAGTTTCATTGAGTGATATTTCATATGAAATATTTTCAGAAAAATATGCAGATTACACAAAGACACTCATATTAAATGATAAAAAAACTGTACTCAGTTTTTTTTCAGTGACTCCTGAAATGATGCACCTTCAATTACATGATGATCACGACATGATTGAAATCTTAACAGCCGAAGTACCGATTAGTTTACCTGTACCGTTTGATTT
>JAYTMM010000276.1:0-12804 GCA_043728555.1 Pseudobdellovibrionaceae bacterium | reverse complement strand
TAAAACAAAATAACCAAATCCCATTTTCAATTTTTGTTCGGGTACTTTTTTTGAAAAAAATGATCCCGTGATTAATCCCACCAAGGCCATGCTTAAAATTGAGACTAAAAAATTCCAGTTAACAACAAGACCCTTCGAAATTGAAATTGTAAAACCAAATAATGAATTTGCAGCTATGATCATCAACGACGTACCGATGGCTTTACGCATATTTAAACCCACAAGGTTAACCAATGCCGGCACAATTAAAAAGCCACCACCAGCGCCCACAAAACCTGTCACAACACCAACAACAAGGCCTTGCACACTGATTTGGATATGTTTGTGTTTTTGTTTTGGATCAAATTTTTCTTCAGATGTTTCAATAGATTTTTTTTTCGATCGAATCATTGCCAGACTGGCCATCAACATCAATATTGCAAATAAACTCATAATTAATAACGGTTTTGTAAAAATAAAATTTTGAAATGTGAAAACAGTTTCTGGAATCATCGGAACTAAAAACGATTTTGTCAGAAATACGCCGACGAAACTAGGTAAGAAAAAAAGAACACCTGTTTTAACATCAATATCATTTCGCAGGTACGCCAAAACAGCTCCGACAAGCGCTGTCGAACCCACAATAAATAACGACGATGATGTCGCCGTCATTGGATCAACTAAAAATAAATACACTAAGATTGGGACAGTCAAAATTGAACCACCACCGCCGATCAATCCTAATGACAACCCCATAAATACTGAAGCGATATAACCGTAAGTTTGCATTGTTATCATTTAAAGATTCCCTTTAAAGTTACCTTTTGAATTTATATTTTGAATCCAGGATTTTAAATAAAAACATTCCACCAAACATACTGACGACAAACATAATCGGTCGCGTTTCAAAACTGGCTAACGAAGTTATCGCAGGCCCTGGGCAATATCCACCAAGCCCCCAACCAATTCCAAAAAGGACTGAACCAAAAACAAGGGCTGGAGTAATTTCTTTTTTTGTTGGAACATGCCAGTCATTTGAAAATAAGGGTTTATGATTTTTTTTAATTATTCTAAAGCTGATAAAATGAAAAATAATTGCGCCGATCATAACAAAAATCAGTGAAGGGTCCCATTTGCCAAAAATATCTAAAAATCCGAAAACTTTTTGGGGCTGAGTCATTCCAGAAATACCAAGACCTAACGCAAAAATAAATCCGACGATCAATGCAGATAAACTATTTTTTATTATAATTTTCATTATAAAATTCCCATTTTTTTAATGATTAATACACATAATACGCCTGCTAAAATAAAAAGAACTGTTGCAACCAATGATCGTGGCGACAATCGACTGATTCCACAGACGCCGTGACCACTTGTGCAGCCACTGCCAAGGATTGTACCGAAACCCACAAGCAAACCGGCGACGACAACCGTCCACAAATCTGTCGGAAGTTCTCCTGAAAATAGGTCTGATTTAAATATTTTTAAAAATACTCCGCCAAAAAATAAACCCGCTGCGAAAAAAATTCGCCATTGCATATCGTTTTTATGCGGATTTAATGCCCCGTAAATAATTCCACTGATCCCAGTGACTCGGCCGTTCAAATACAGCATCAGTGAAACTGCTAAACCTATGACTAATCCGCCGACCAAAGCATTGATCCAATCTTGTTGCATAATTATTTACTCCTTATTTTTTAATTGTCGGTTGTTTTAAATCATTCCAACGAAGCATTCCACCCGTCATATTGATCACATTTTTATAACCCAACTGCAGGGCTTCTTCTGCCGCATGACCAGAACGATTTCCACTTCGACAAATAAATATAATTTCTTGTTGCCGATCGCCGACTTTTAAAAATTCAGTCAGCTCTGGCCCTATCGTGATTAATTTTGAATTTTCAATGTGACCTAATTCGGCGTTGAATTCATCGGAGCGTCTGACATCAACTAATAATGCATTTTTGCTGATAATATCCGACATGTGTGCATACAAATTTTCGCAGCTGACCAATGGAATCCCATCAACAACTTGTGGATGGAAAATATTTTTCGACGGCACAATTCCACAAGTCATATTTGCCGGAACGGCTTCGTGTATTTTTTTAGGGTGAGCTAATTTAAGCTCGGACATAATTTTTACAAAGCAGTCTTTTGTTTGAGATTCGCCGAGACGAGGATTGAATTTTTTCTCAAGTTCGATTGTTGAAACTGTTTGACCGTTATAATCATGACCAGGATAAATAATTGTTTCATCAGATAATTTAAATATTTTCCCATGAACACTTTCAAATAACTTTTCAGATGATCCCTGTTGAAAATCTGTTCGACCGCAACCGCGAATCAAAAGCGCATCACCCGTAAAGGCCATACCTTCGAAAAAATACGTGTTGCAAGTGTTGGTGTGCCCAGGTGTTGCAATGACTGTAATTTTTTTATCACCTAAAAAAAGCTGTTGTCCGTCGGCAAGCGGAATATCCACACACGGGATCTTTGCTTCTGCACTGACGGCTGTTTTTGCGTTCGTTAATTTACGAATTTCACCGGCACCGGTGATATGGTCTGCATGAATATGCGTATCTAAAATATAAATTAATTTCAGTCCCAATTCTTTGATCAATTTTAAATCTCGTTCAACCGTTTCGATGACAGGGTCAATAATCGCAGCCTCGTTCGTTTTTTTATCTGCAATGATATAAGTATAGGTTGATGTTTGTGTTTCAAATAATTGATGAAAAATAATATCTGATTTCATGTTCTCTCCGTTTCTGAATTAACTATTATATTTTGTCATAGTGTTCGAAATTAAATGATGTGCTGGCACACATTTAGCTCACAATTTGATTTTTAAATGGATTCTTTATCTTGAAATTCAATCAGCGCGTTTCGATCTATGATTTCAATCGACCTGCCGACCTGCCGAATCATACCCAGATTTTCTAACTCGGCCAAAGCCTTGATGATTGTTGATACCGTACTGGCACAAAAATTTGCAATTTCTTGACGAGTCCATTGGTGATACGGATGCAAATCCTTCAAATAAACCAACGATTGCGCGGTCCGTACTAAGATTTGATTTTCTAAAATCATCACTTGATGATTTTCAGATCTGCGAAGTTCTTTTGATAAAACCGTTACGACTTTTTTTAATAAGATTGGATTTTTATCAATCACTTCTAAAATTATATTTTTGGGAACTATTTTTAAGATCGTAGATTCTAAAACAACTGTTGAACCGTGGTATCCTTCGTCCGAAAACAATGCTCGATGACCAAAAAATTGACCTTGCCGAAAAAATCGCAACAAATGTTCTTTGCCAGATTTTTCACCGATCATCATTAATCCGACCAAACCGTTTTTAACAAAATATAATCCCTGCGGTTGATCGCCTTGGCGATAAATAAAATCACCACGTTTAAGTTCAATTTTTCTAGATTGTGAATCAAGGTCTTGCTTTATTGCCATCGGCAAATCAGCCCAGATATCTGTCGTGTACATTCGAATATCGTAATAGATATTCATGCAGATGTTAAACATTCAATAACGCAACGACTTATATTATTTGAATCATGAGTCAGCGCATATTTATGATCAGAATAGTTGGACATAATAACTACGATGTTAAAACTATATTCCAGTTTTCAGAAACTGTTCCTATTATTTAATTTTTTATTGCTACTCAAACCAAAAGGAGATTTTATGAAAAAAAATATTCACTCATTTGAACGTGCAGTTCGCATCGTTGCAGGAGCTATCATTGCATCAATGGCATTTTGGGGCCCGACAAACATGTGGTTTTTATTAGGGCCTTGTTCCGATGGCTACAGGAATCATGGGCTGGTGCCCACCTTATGCACTGTTAGGGATAAACACTTGCAATATTGGCAAAAAATAATCTGATTTATTATTGTAAATAACTAGTTTGCAAATATTGCTTGTGCTATTTTTGCAAATTAATTATTGTGTTCACTGCGGAGGTACACATGCCATATAAAATTCTTGTTATAGATGATGAAGCCGACATCCGTGAAATCATCGAATATATTTTATTGCGCAACGGCTACACTGTCGACACCGCAGCTGATGGACAGATTGCATTCGAAAAAATCCAGACGAACAAACCTGATCTCATTATCAGCGACATCAGTATGCCGAACTGTAATGGTTATGAATTGTTAAAAAAAATATCAACAATTACTCCACCAAAAATTCCTGTTTTATTTCTTTCAGGTTATACAGACGGCCATGAATTACACACAAACAGTGATCATAATTTTGTTGGAATATTATCGAAACCAGTATCAAGCAAAGATCTTGTCGCTGCGGTCAAAAATATACAATTACAGTAACTTAATTTAAGTTCACCTTTTTAGTTTTCAGCTACCAACGACAATGTAAAACAAAACGTCGTTAATGGTGATTTTTGATCAATCCAAATTTTCTCTCCCATAGATTCAAGGATTCCTTTACACAGACTCAAACCAAGCCCAGTTCCTTTACCAATAGCCTTCGTTGTAAAAAAGGGTTCAAAAATTTTATGCTGAATTTCATCCGCAATTTTGGGACCCGAATTCTCAATAAAAACAGTAATTTTATTCTGATTCGATTCAAAATATATTTTAATGCTTTTCACATTCTCATTCAGGGACAGAACTTGTTCATACGCATTATTCAATAAATTTAATAAAACTTGTGAAACCAGCGTTTGATTTGTTCTTACGAGCAGGTCCGGAATATGAATTAATTCGAAAGCGACATTTGCAGTCTTAAATTTTTCTTTCGATACATTCAGTACATCATCAAATACAGTTGCCAGTTTTAAATTTTCTAATAATTCAGAGTCTTCTGTTTTATGTGCAATACGTAATAGCGATATAATAATTCGACTGATACGATTGACGGCTTCAGCTGCACGATCAACATCTGCGGTGACTTCAGCTTTCGAAAAATCAGTTTGTGAAATTCGCCAAAGAACTCGCTCCAAGAGCCCTGAAATAATCGTCAATGGGTTGTTAATTTCATGAGCAATCCCACCCGCCATTTCACCCAGGGATGCCAATCGAGATGCATTCTGTGATCTGGCTGTTTCTGCAATGACTTTTTGATTTGATTCTTTCAACATTTCTAATGAAAGTTCAAGTTCGATTTCATATTTATATTTATCACGCATTTGACTATAGAAAGCTTGCGTCTGACGAATAGAATATATGAGCATCAAAACAACGCAACCGGCGATGTACAAATACCTATCTTCAAAACCAGTAAAATACTCTTTAATAAAAGTAAAAAAAAGGCTACTCAATATGCCAAATTGATAACACATTGCTAACATTGGAATACTGGACAATGTTAAAATTGAGGCTGTGACCAAAGCAACTGCGATTATAAAAGCCACAAAAAAACTAAAATCAGAAAACGAGGTTTGCATGAAAACAATCCAAAAGGTTGCCGTCCAAAAAAACATATTTAAACTTAATGAAAAGATCATCAGTTTGGTAATTTTTGCAATTTCTTGCGTATCATTTTTAAGTTTTTTACCACTGAATCCGATCAGATATCTAAAAACTGAATTGATAGCTGCTAATATCATTAATACAGATACAGCACTTGCATACCGAGTCAGTGCAAATTGATAATAAGCAATACCAACATTTAGAATAAAAATAATAGGCGTTGCCGCCTGACTTTTAATGACCAGTTCCCATTTTAACCTTTTTTGAATTTCTTGATTTACTTCTTGAGTGGTCATTTTTTAATTTCTTCCATCGCAAGTTCTGCTCTGGTTTTATAACCTTTTTTCGTATTACATTCTTTGCACGACGGAACACAATTTTTTTTATCTGATTTGCCTCCGCGTGAAATCGGAATCAAATGATCCATCGTAAGATCTGTAGATTTAAATTTTAATTCACAATGATAGCAATTCCCTTTGCCGATGAGCTGTCGCCACCACAAAGATTCACGCAATTCTTTAGCCTTAGATTTTTCTTTTTTTTTGTGAGCCTCAGAGGCCGGAGTGAAATAAAAATCAGACATATTTAAAAATTATTTCGTTTCTGTTTTTATTTCAACTGTCGATTCGATCAGTTTTTTAATTTCAGGTTCGATATCAGTGGGCGTATCACTTGAGCCAAAATGTTTAACGACTTCGCCGCTTTTATTAATTAAGAATTTGTTAAAATTCCAAGAAATCTTACCCGTTGAATTTTTTTGTGACGTTAACCATTTATAAAGTGGAATCGAAGAATCACCTTTGACGTCAACTTTTGCGAATACTGGAAAATTCACACCATATTTTAATTTGCAAAATTTTTGAATTTCTTCGTTTGTTCCTGGTTCTTGACCCAAGAATTGATTCGACGGAAATCCTAAAATGACAAAGTTCCGTTTTTCGTATTTTGTGTAAAGTGCCTCAAGCCCTTCGTATTGTGACGTGTAACCACACTTGCTGGCAGTGTTCACAACCAATACAGTTTTATTTTTATAATCCGACATTGAAATTTCAGTTTGATCTGATTTTTTGACTTTGAACGAGTAAAAATCGCTTGCGAATATATGAACTGACAAAAGCGCTGTTAACAAAAATAATTTCATTTTATATTTCCTCTTTATGTTTCTTATTTATGTTTCTTTTATTACTAAATTTTTTGAAATGCGAAACTGCGGTCCCCATGTGCCGCTGTCAGCCGCTTTACCTATACCAATAACCATAACAACTCGCTCGCTTGAATTCAACTTTAACAATTTTTTGACTCGGCATTCATCAAAGCCCTCCATCATACATGTATCAAAACCCTGTGCCGACATGGCCAAAACAAAATTTTCACAAGCCAAACCCGCCGATTTAATCGCAACCTCTTGTAAATCACCGCGTGTGTTCGGTCCGCGTGGCATCGGACGGAACAAACCCACACCATTGGCGATCAGCCATTTGATCGGAGCCATCACATTTAAAAATCCCCATCGATAACTGATCGGAATTAATTTTTCATAATACATCATCACTTGCTTGGGTGCCGAAACAGATTTGACGTAATCCACCAAATACGGCTGCGACCTGCGCCATAATGCAGGGTCTGCCGTAACAACAACAAGCTCTTTCGCTGTGCGCGCTGCTGACTGCGATAAACACGCTGTGATTAATTTATTTTTAACATCTAAAGATTTGCACCAAATAAAATTCCATGTCTGAACATTCGAAGAATTTGGCGCCAACAAGGCCGCATCAAATGCTTTTTGCATCACTTCATTCGGAACTTCTGCATCGGTAAATTTACGAATACTGCGCCTAGCCCGAATAGCATCAAAAAATTCCATATCGTAGACTCCTTATTTAGTTTGTGGATAGTATAATCGATTATCAAAAAGCCCTTGGCTGTAATATTGCCTGATCGCCTTTAGTTTTTGATCAGATAAATTTGCATCCCCGACCAATTCAAAATTTTGATCAGAATACAAAGCAATCGTTTTTTTTCCGGGCTTCAATAAAGATCTTGCTAAATGATTTGTATTTAACAAACCTAAATCAAATAAATCATTCAATGTAGGTAATATATCAATCTGTTGAGCGAACTGAGCTGTGTTTAACTCAATCTTTGCAATCGGTGAATAAAATAAAATCGGAATTTCATATTTTGATTTAAACGTTGCGTTTTCATTCAGGCTTGGCCCCGTGTGATCAGCGACAAATAAAAAAACTGTGTCTTTGTACCATTTTGTTTTTTGTGCGCATTCAAAATATTTTTTTATAGCGTAATCTGTGTATTTGATCGATTGAATAATTGGCGCTTCGCCCGTTGTTAAAACAGATTTTAAATGTTCAGGAATTTGAAAGGGGTGATGCGATGTTAACGTAAAAATAGCACTGACAAATGGTTTCGGAAACGTAGCCATTTTTTCGCACGACCAGTTCAAAAAATCTTCGTCCCAAATACCCCATGCACCATCATTTTTCGTAGAATCTGGAAATTCATACAAACCAAAATACTGATCAAAACCAGCTGCACGCGTAAATAAATCAAAACGCATACTGCCATTTTTTGCACCATGAAAAAAACTGGTGTGATAATTTTTCTTTTTAAATAGATTCCCCAGACCCACAAAATCATTCGTCGCAAATTCTGAATTCACAAAGGGTTCTTCCATCAATGCAGGAACTCCTGCCATGATCGAGGCAATGCCTTCGACAGATCTGCGTCCATTGGCATACGATTTTTCAAAATAGGCGCCCTGCCCTGCCAAGCTTAGAAAAAATGGTGTGTTCGTCTGTGATATATATTCTGAAGAAAAACTTTCTAAGATAAAAATAACAAGATTTTTGTTTTTAAAATCGGTGCCAGAATTCTGTACCCACAACTGAGGATTCAAATTTAACTCAGACAGCATTTCATCAGAGGTCATAAAATTTAATTTTTCAAAATTTTTCTGACTAAAACTTTTTGCGGCCGTAAAAGTCGTATTTAAAACCATATGATGTGCAAATGGATGATCAATTACTTTTGCATCGACAAAACTAATGGGCTTTTCTTGAAGTCCGCCACGAGCGAATAATACTGTCGCAATCATAAAAATAAACAACGACATGGATTTTATTTTCATCGATATGTGACTGATATCATTTTTTTTGATCTTAAAGTTTAAAAATAAATACACGACCAAAGAAAAAAAGGTCACCACCGTCATCCAAAAATATTTCATCAGATTCGTCAATTGACCTTCGCCAATCAAATATAAAGTGCTTTTTGTAAATCGGCGTCCGACGAAATTAACCAACTCAGAATCTACGAAATTCCCGCACAAAATAACGGTGTGAAGTACAATTAAAATCCAAAATAAAAATGTTGATAACCATTTCGGTTTTAAATTTAAGGCTATAAAAACTAAAAAACTGATCGGAAAAACAACAACCAAATCAAAACGAACTCCATTTAAAAAAACTTTAAACAGATCAAAACCGCTGATATTTTCAAGCCTTTGAAAGTTCCAAACGTAAAAAGTCAGTCTTATAACCGTGTAAATGACAAAATTCAGGGCTAAAATATAAAAAATGCTGCGAAATATGCTTACAGACTCTTGCTTGAAATCAGAGGATTTGCTAAGGTTCATACCTATGACAATAGATCAAATGAAACAAAGATTGCAAGAAGCTTATCCGGATGCGAATCCGAATTCGGATATCACCGTTAACGACCTGACAGGAACTTTAGATCACTGGGAAGTTCACATTAAAAGTTCGGCGTTCGCTGGATTAAGCCGCATTGAACAACATCAACATGTGATGAGTGCTTTCGGCCCCGAATTAAAAACCGGCGAAGTCCACGCATTAACAATTAAAACAATACTGAAATAACCAGCTAAATAATAACAAAAGGAATAATTATGTCAGACGTTAAAGCAAAAATCGAAACTTTATTAAACGCAAATAAAATTGTTTTATTCATGAAGGGCACATCACAATTTCCGATGTGTGGTTTTTCTGCAAAAGCAACTGCGATTTTACAAGATATGGGCGTTGAATTCAAAGACGTGAATGTTTTAGATGACGAAGAAATTCGCCAAGGAATCAAAGATTATGGCAATTGGCCAACAGTTCCACAATTGTATGTAAATAAAAAATTAGTCGGCGGCAGCGACATCATGATGGAGATGTATCAAGCTGGCGAACTGCAAACGTTAATTAAAAATTAATGTTGTGTAATTTGGCTCTGTGGGACAGGGCCCTTCGTTTTATTTTATCTGTTTTTATTTTGGCCTATGCCGTTGCGGGTGGGCCATTTTGGTTTTACGTGATTGGCCTATACGGCCTAACGACAGCAGGCTTTGGCCTGTGCCCGATTTATTCTTATTTTCGTTTTCGAACTTTAAGTTGAACAAATATTATCCCGAGGGGCATCAATGGATTTATTAAACTCTCTCAAATTTGATTCTACAAAAATTAAAACTGATTCTGAATCTTTGAAATATTACGGCAAAGACTGGACAACCTATTTTGATATCAAAGCCAGTGCTGTATTATTTCCGACCTCAACAGAAGATGTTGTTCAGATTGTACACTGGGCCAGAAAAAATAAAATATCATTGGTACCTTCAGGTGGCCGCACAGGTCTGAGCGGTGCTGCGTGTGCATTGAACGGTGAAGTTATCGTTAGCTTTGAAAAAATGAATCGTGTTTTGGAATTTAATGAAACTGAAAATTCTGTTCGTATCGAACCCGGAATGATCACCGAAGACTTGCAAAATTTTGCAAAATCAAAAGGTCTTTATTACCCCGTCGATTTCGCGGCTCGTGGATCATCACAAATGGGCGGAACAATCGCAACGAATGCTGGTGGTATCAAAGTTGTCAGATACGGATTAACGCGTGACTGGGTGATTGGCCTTAAGGTCGTAACCGGTGCTGGTGAAATTTTAGAATTAAATAATGGCCTTGTAAAAAATGCGACAGGTCTGGATCTGCGACATTTATTTATCGGCAGCGAAGGTATTTTAGGTTTTATCACCGAGGCCACAATAAAATTTGCACCAAAACCATCTGCTGCCAAAGTCTTAGTGCTTGCACTGGATCAAATGTCGAGTGTGATGAAAGTTTTTTCTGAATTTAAAAAAAATTGTGTACTACAAGCCTATGAAATGTTTTCTGAACTGGCGCTGGGGCACGTACTGACTTCAACTGGATTATCAAGACCCTTTGATACCACAAGCGAATTTTATGTCGTCTGCGAAGTCGAATGTGGACATGATTCTGATGAAGAAAAAATTATGAAAGTTTTTGAATCCTGCATGGAAAACGGCTGGATTATTGATGGAGTGATTTCACAATCTGAACAGCAAGAGAAAAATTTTTGGCGTTACCGCGAAGACATCAGCGAATCCTTATCAAAATTTTCTCCGTACAAAAATGATATCGCTGTTTCAATTTCACGTGTTCCAAATTTTATGAATGATTTAGATTCGGTTTTAAAAAAATCGTATCCGACGTGGGATGTGGTTTGGTTCGGTCACATCGGCGACGGCAATTTGCATATTAATATTCTGCGCCCAGAAAATATGAACAAAGAAAACTTTGTGGCTGAATGCCGCAAAGTGGATGTTCTGATTTTTGAAGCGATTCAAAAACACAAAGGCAGTATTTCTGCGGAACACGGTGTGGGTTTAACAAAAAAATCGTTTTTAACATACACCCGTTCACAATCAGAAATTGAATTAATGAAAGGGATCAAAAAAGTTTTTGATCCTGATTTGATTATGAATCCAGGGAAAGTGATTTAAATTCAAAATCTATATTTAATTTGGGAATAAATTAATCTGCGGGATAAGTGCTTTTGTAATCGAAGGTCCTGACCAACGAAGTTCAGCTTGCGAATAACCCGCATTTTCAAAATAATCCATTTTGATATCGTAATAAACTCCACCAGTTAATGAAACAGTCGCTGAATTTTCAACGCCTGCGTGCAAAGTCCAGTTATCGATCACTGGAGTACCCACAACATCATTGATCCAAAGTCTGACGCCATCATCAGACTGAGTATAAAAAGTGTAACTGCCTGTTGTCGGAATATAAACTTTGCCCGTCCAACGTATACCGAAATACGCAACCTGACCTAAATTATTTGTTCCCGTAGACCAATTAAAATAAACTTGCGAATCAATACGTTGACCAAAGAAAGTTTCAAAGGGATTGCCGATCGTAGAAGCTGTCCAAGGCGCTCCAGTGATAAAATCATAATATGTACCTAACAAGCCAACACCTTTGGGTGTTGCTGTTGGGCTAGGTGTTGCCGCTGAAACTGTAACACTTGTTGCGGCGCTAATAGCTCCGAATGTGGCTGTGATATTTGCAGAACCATTTGAACCTGAACTGACAACGCCTAACAACGCTGAACTGACGGCAGAGCTTGATGTGCTCCACGTAATATAATTTGTCATATCCAAAGCGAATACATAACTGTTCACATCTGTGAAATTTCCGTAAACTTGAATTGTTTGCGTTTGATTATTACCCATCACCAAATTATTTTTTGTAAATACCAGTGACGTTAACACAGCGGGTACGATTATCACTGGAACTGTTTTTGATAATCCGTCATACACGCACGTCAAATTTAATCGTTGAATTGAACTGCCTGTGTAAGTATTTGATAACTGACCTGTCGAACTGATGGCTGCAATCGCGTTATCAACTGTGCACCGTGAACTGCTAGTGATATCGACTGCACTTGCGCCACCATAAGGCGCACCCATCACAGTAATAGCAATACTTGTACTTTTTGGCACAATAATAGATGTCGGGTTTATATCAATTGATCCATATCCAGACGACGGAGCACTGCCGTCTGTTTTTTTGCAGGCGGTGATCGTTGTGAAAAAAGACAACATTAAGAAAAAAAATATTTTCATACAAATTCCTTTACTGACTGATCGGCATAAATGAATAAAATATTGATCACATTTTCATCAAAATAAATACTTCGTGTCTTTATATGAAACAGTATTTTAAAAAATTTGTCTCGTTTTAATACTGCGCGAGGATTTCTGAATAACTTCGACGAGTTGGTCTGATGTTGCTCCTGCTCTTTGCATTTCTAGGTCTACAACCAAATAACCAATTTTTGCCTCTGTTGCTAAATATTGTGCTTGAATATTTGCGCCGGCTTTTGAAATGTATCCATTAATTTCACCTAAAACACCAGGTTCATTTTTGTGGATATTCATAATACGAACAACGTTTTCTTTATTTGATAAATCTACATTCGGAAAATTCACCGCCCATGCGGTTGTTCCGGTTTGTAAAAACTTTCGAAAACTTTCGGCCACTTCCAGTCC
>JAYTMM010000275.1:0-3917 GCA_043728555.1 Pseudobdellovibrionaceae bacterium | reverse complement strand
AACGAAGGAAGATCTTGGATATCTGAAATGTATTTTGATAAAAAACTGTTTCGGTCCGCAATTTTTTTTGTTAAAAATGCACCAGCATTTGGTAAAATCATCAGGGTCGCATTCATAATGCAAGAACTTAAATTGAAATCCGAAGTCAGAGTTTGTGACGAATAATCACATTGATTCGTTGAATTCACAGATCCAGAAATCACCTTGGCTTCGCCATTTTTTGTACACGTTTTAAAAACATGTTCTGCGCCCATGGCATTACCGATCATCATACTGCTGTATCCGGCCACGCGTGAAATTTGCGTGAATTTCTGTGCCAACATCGGTGCACGCATTAAAAATGCGATACGCCCTGCAGAGGCAAGACCCACTGGAATTAAAAAACTAGCCGCTGTTCCTGCAGCGCTGACAATCATTTGCCCATTTTTAATTTTTTGCGAAGAACACTGCAATTTTTTAATTTCAGAAATGTTTTCCGGATTTTTGGAAATCATTTTCGAAATTAAAAAATCATCTGTACCCAAAGAAATTTTTTGATCCGTCGACAGATCAAAATTGGGTTTTGTTTTTTGTGTATCTTGAATTTTAGAAACTGAATGATCTAATGCCGAGTCTACTTTTTTAAGTTTTTCAGCAATCGCAGATTCAGTGATGATGCCATTGGCAGAAATGGCATCATCAATTAAATCCCTGATCGGCGCTGATTCAGAAAAAGGAATTTGACTGATCATCATTTCTTCTAAGGCCATTAGCGATTTTATTTCTTCGTTACGATCGTCGTATTCGGCTTTACGTTGATATTCGATGGTACCCGGTTTGGGCGGAACGCTTTTAGGAATTTTGCCATTCAAAATTTGGTTTTTAATAATCAGGTCCATTTTATCGCGGCGTAATTTTTTCAGCAGCGGAGTAAATTCTGCGATTTTGTCTTTAAGTGCGGATAGATTTTCTGTTTTTTGTAAACTTTGCGCTTTTGATTTTGAACAATTCAATCGTTCGATTTCTGAAATCGATAAATCATTATAAAATTGATTTTCTGAAATTGATTTTAAATCAGACGAATTGTGCAAGCTAGAGTTTTTAAGCTGACATGGCGATTTTGAACTGACGGAGTTTGAATCTGTGCAAGATGTTAAATTAAATAAATCAGAAATTTTTTCATAAATTTCTGAAGCACTGACAATGTTGGAAATAAAAATAAATATTAAAAATACAGATTGCACATTTTAAGTATCGGTTGATTCATTCGCAAATTAAAATTTTTCTCAAATTGAGACACTTGCAAATTTTAAGCTTAAATTAAAACTTCACAACCTGCGAAAGCTGAGTTTTATCATCAGCATCAACAATATCAAATTGAACAGTTTTTTTGTTCCAATCAATTTGAGCTTGGCCGTAATTGATTTTTAAAAATGAGGGCGCCGTGTATGTGACATCAACTTCAGGTGCAGCTGCGCGAGACGCTTTATTTAAGCCGCTAGAAGTAATATCATAAATTGGACCGTTCTTTGGCGTATCATATTTTGCAATAGATGCCGCATGGCGATCGCCTGATAAAACGACCAAATTTTTAATTTTTTCTTTTTGTACTAATTTAAAAAATCGTTCGCGCTCAAGCGGAAAATTACCCCAACGTTCAAAATAATGATCGTTGGCAATTAATTGAATTGATGAAATTAAAATGCGAAGCTCTGCTGGTTTTTTAAATTCGGATTCAAGCCACTGCCATTGTTCATCACTGAGAATTCGTGCTGTAGGATCTGTACTAGGTAAGTAAATTTTTGGAAGACCTGTTTGTGTTTTGTCTTCGGGATTATAATCTGGATTTTTGACTAAAGCAGATCTGTCCCATCGGGTATCCAACATAATAAATTGCACACGTTGTTTTTTTGATCCAACGATACGGCTGTGATAAATCGCTTTTTGGTTTTTGGGCAAAGACGATTTTAAATACCTCCAGTAATTCAGATATGTTTTTCGGGCTTCGTCTTTTTCGGGATTGTCGGAACCGCCATCGTTGACGCCGAAATCATGATCGTCCCATGTTGCCAAAAACGGAGTCGTTTCGCGTAATTTTTTGTAATCAATTTGTTTATTTAAAATAATATATTGATCAATAATGGGTTTGTTTTCTTTGCGTGATGCATACACGTTGTCACCCATCATTAAAAATAAGTCGAAATTTTTATTTGAAATTAACTTCCAAAGTGGTTGAGCTTCGTTTTGATCATTACACGAACCAAAACCAAATGTTGTGACTGTTTTTGACATGTCTAGCGTTCGGTAGGGGATATTTAATTGTGACTCTTTGGATGTGTCTTCGGCGCGAATGTATTTGGGTTTGCTCAGTGCGGGGGTGGCCGTATTTTGCTTTGCAGTTTCAGTGGATTGGCAGCTGGTTAAAATGAATATGGAGACAGATGCGAAAAGTAAAAATATTTTATTCATATGACAATATCAGCGCAAAAAAAGACAAAGCACAAGACGAAAGTCTTAGGCCATTGGTTGTGTTCATTTTATAAATGATTTTGCCGATAAGCAGGTATGCAAAACAAAGAATCTGTGGACGTTCCACAAAGAAAATATCCTCGAAAACTTTTTAAAAAACCAGTCGCGTATTTATGTCATGGTCATTCACGTGTTGTGATGGGTGTTGAAATCGGCGAGGGTGGATTATCGTTTGAATCAGATCAGGACATTTCATTAGAGCAAAATATTGTGGTGAATTTTTTTATTCCAGAAGGTGATTTTTTCAGTCTGCAAACATCCGTAAAAAGCGCCGCACCAAGAACTGAGGGGGCAACGCTGTACGGAGTTCATTTCTTGAATATGAGTTTGTCTTTAAAACGACAAATCCGAGCTTATGTGGCTCGGATGTCATTGAATGAACAAAAATCGAATTAAATAGAAACTATTTAAAACAGAATTTTTTAATTATTTAGAACCGAAAGCTTTGTGAACAGCTGCTGATAAACGACCAATTTTGCGAGTCGCATTGGCTTTTGGAAACACGCCTTTTTGAGCGGCTTTCATCATTTGGCTTGTGTAAGCAGATAATAAAGTTTTTACGGCCGCAACATCTTTATCTTTGATAGCTTTTAATAAAGTTTTTTCGCCTGTACGAACTTTTGATTTACGTGCAGTGTTGATTGTGTTTTTCTTAACTGATTGACGAGCTCTTTTAGCTGCTGACTTATGTTGTGCCAAGGTATATCCTCCAAGAATAATGTCCGGTATAATGTCTGATAAATCAGAACAAGATCATTTAGTTAACACACCCAGTTCTGGCAGGCAAGCGCAGAATCAATCCTCTGGCATTTTAAAAAATGCCTTAAAAATGGCCTTCGGTACAATGACCAGCCGAATATTGGGTTTGGCTCGTGAAAGCCTATTTGCAGCCCTTTTCGATAAGCATATCACAGATGCTTGGAACGTTGCATTTCGAGTGCCTAACCTGTTTCGCAGACTTTTGGGCGAAGGGTCGTTATCAGTCAGTTTTATTCCTGTTTTTATTGATGCTGATCGTGAATCAAAGGTTCGTTCGCAAAATTTGGTGAATTCACTGTACACAATTTTATTAATGGTTCTGGCTGTACTTACGACTTTGGGTGTTTTGTTTCCTGAAGTGTTTTTGCAATTTGCGCTGGACCCTAAATACATTGCTGATGTCGAAAAATATCAGCTGACGGTTCATTTATCAAAAATCATGTTTTTATTTATTTTCTTTATTTCATCGTTTGCATTTTTCATGGGAATTTTAAATTCTTTGGGGCAATTTTTTTGGCCCGCGATTGCGCCGACATTTTGGAATTTGGCGATGGTGATTTCAACATTGTGGCCACGCGCGTGGATGAGTGATGATTTTGCAAAACACGGTGATCAACTGGCATGGGGGGTCGTCATAGGCGGTTTTTTGC
>JAYTMM010000274.1:0-14426 GCA_043728555.1 Pseudobdellovibrionaceae bacterium | reverse complement strand
CGATGTTAGAGAAATTAAAAAAAACAGGCCGTGGTGTTGGTGAAAAAATAATTTTTAGCGATGAATCAGGTCAAATGGCCGAGGGGCAGGTTTTGCGTCACGTTTATCAAGGGCAACATTTGTTTACGGTGATTTCTCAAGAAGTTATCAAAGACGGTAAGAAAAAATTAGTTAAGGTCACAGTTCCAGCGCATGAAACTGTGCCTTCGATAGTTCCAGATATTTAGATACTTTTTAATGTAACTAAGATCTATTCACGAACAATTTTAACATGCTTCAAAACAATGGCTTCAACAGGTTTATCACCCTGTGAAGTGCGCACTTTTGAAATTGCTTCAACATTTTCATAGCCTTCAACAACTTCACCGAAAATTGTGTGTTTGCCATCAAGCCAAGGTGTTGCGGCTACAGTGATAAAAAATTGTGAACCGTTTGTGCCTGGGCCGGCATTAGCCATTGATAATTTACCTGGTTTGTCGTGCGATAAAGATTTATCGAACTCGTCACCAAAGCGATATCCTGGATCGCCTGTGCCTGTGCCCAATGGACATCCACCCTGAATCATAAAATTTGGAATTACGCGGTGAAAAATCAAACCGTCATAAAATGCGCGTGTTGTTTCTTTGCCCGTTTTAGGATCTGTAAATTTTTTAGTGCCTTCTGCAAGACCTACGAAATTTTCAACAGTCTTTGGTGCTTTGTCTGCGAAAAGTTTAATTTTGATGTTGCCTTTGTTTGTTTCGAAAATTGCAAACATGGGTGTGCCTTTCTTTGAAGTGTTGATGGTGTCATGATTTATTTTTTTAGTTTTCTTAGTCGGAGTTTTTAGCTCTGGTTTGATTTCTGCAGAATGTGACTTAAAAGACCATGTCATTAAAATGAAAGCGATTAAATAAATCCAAACCACAGTGCTGTACTTTGATTGCATATTTTGTTTCAGTATTTTTGTATTCATAGACTACAGAATTAGGGGACTAGACCTAAGTCGTCAATGCCCCCTTGAAAGCATGTTGATTGCTGAATTTCTATTCTAAATTATTCGACCATTTGGGCTTAAAATAGTTATAAGAATCATTCGTGACACGACGCTCTTGTGAACCGTCTATCGAGCTGACAAAAATCTGATTTTTACCTGTGCGATTACTGGTGTAAACAACAAATCGTCCATCCGGAGAAAAACTGGGATCTTCGTTACTTGCGCGTTTGCCATTTGATTTAGTGGCCGAAGTGATACGCGAAATATTTGATCCATCCGCATCCATCACAAAAATATCAAAATAATTTTCAACTTGACCAGCGAAGGCAATTTTTTTTCCGTCTGGTGACCATGTGGGTGTTGAATTGTATTTTCCTTGAAATGTCAGGCGTTTCACGTTTGATCCATCATTGCTCATCACATACACCATGGGGTTGCCACCACGATCCGACGAAAACGCAATTTTTGAACCGTCTGGTGAAACAGCAGATTCAACGTTCATTGCGCCAGCAGGGCCTTTTGTTAATTGATTTAACTGGTCGCCATTTAAATTTATTTTATAAATATCGGGTGCTCCGCCCTTCGAGATAGTCAAATAAATTGATTTTCCGTCCGGTGAAAAACTGCCACCTGAATTTAATCCATTGCGATTTGATAAGATATTTCTTTTACCTGTTAGTAAATCTTGCAGGAACAAAGTCAAATTTTGCTGTGGTGATCCTACGCGGCGGGTGTATATGGAATACACAATTTTTTTTCCGTCAGGTGACCAGTTCGGTGAAATCGCAACACTGCGATCATGTGTTAGCGCGGAAATATCATTGCCTTCAAGAGTCATAGTAACTACTTCTTTGTAACCTGTCTTATCGGTTGTCGCTACGATCTTTGACATGAATGATCCGCGCTTACCTGTGATAGCTTCTAAAATATCATTGGCTATAGTATTTCCGATTTGTTCTGTTTGATTTATGTTGGCGCGGTAACGTTTGCCGACAACTAATTTAGTTTGATCGATTTGATACAGATAAGTTTCAACGACAAGCTCCTTGTCAGTCAGTGAATAGGTCGCACGAATTAAAAATTCTGCGCCAATCGTTTTCCACGAATCAAATTTAAAACCGTTGGTATCACCTGGTTTTGGCTTAGCCGATAAGTTTGACGTGTTTTCTAAAAATGCAGTCAGTGGCATTAATTCAAAATATGTTGAAAGCTCTAAATTTTTTTTCGTCGAATTATAAATTTCGCCAGCAGCCTTTGTGGCTGCGCCAGATTGGTTCGTGCCGATATTGTTAAAGTATGGAAACGCCAAATTACTTTTTCGACTTTTTGCAGCGCCTACTTTAATTTCGGCTTGTTGTGAAAATGAAAATATCGAAAACAATAAAATTGTAAAAACCAATAATAGTCTCGAAAATAATTTCAAAGAAATTTTCATAGTAGCTCTCTTTCAAAAATAAAATGCACCTCAGCCAGCTTAATCAGGAAAAGCGAAACTGACACCATCTGTTTTATAAACTTCACTAAATTTGTTCGGTACCGTCGGAAATGGCGCTGCTTTTTCAATGGCGGCCAAGCAATATTCGTCGTAGGTTGTATTACCGCTAGATCTAGCGATTTTTTTTGAAGCCACAGTGCCATCAGGATTTAATTTAACCCAGACGCTAGCTTTGAAGGGTTTTCCGATCATCCACTGTGGTAAATTCCAATGCGATTTAATTTGAGCGTCCAGCTGCGACAAATATTCATCAGACTGCAATTTATCAAGACCTGCTATTTTTGTTCCCGCAGACAAGGCACGACCTTTGATAGCAGAATTTTTTGAATCCGATTTTTTATCGACTTCGTTTTTTAAATCTTGTTTGATTTTATCAATTGCGGATATTTTCTTTAATTTATCAAATGCATTTTTTTGTTTTTGTTTGGCTTTATTTAAATTTATCTTATCGTCTTCAATTTTTGGTTCTATTTTTTTTGGAGGAAGTTCTTTGGGTTTTTCTTGCGCCTCTTTTTTATCTTCAGGCTCAGGTTCAATTTTTTCTACAGGTTGTGTTTTTTCTTTTAGTATTTCTTGAATTTTTTCAGGCAACATTTTCTGATCGGCTTTATCGGGTAATGTAACCATGTCGACTCGAACAGCTTGGGAAACGTCAATCACCTGAGGCGTAAAAAATACAAATCGAATTGTCATCAAAACGATAACCACGATGTGTGTGCCAAATGAAATGATCAGACCTTTTCGTAAATTCAAAAAAATCCCTATTGTTATTCTTTAGGTAAAGTGATCAAGCTGATGTTTAAAATGCCGGCCTGACGAATTTCACCCATAGCTTCAGCGACATAACCGTAATCAACCTTGCGATCGGCTTGGATGTAGACTTGTTTATTTTTCTTTGATTGAAAAATCGCTTTTAATTTTTCTTTTAGATCTTTCATTGAAACTTCGATTTCAGAAATTTTAATTTTACCACCAACTGAAATAACTATCACAAACGGATTCTCATTCAGACTGACACCGCTGGATGCTGTCTTTGGCAAATTCACATCAATACCTTGTTGCATCATAGGCGCTGTGACCATGAAAATAATTAATAACACCAGCATGACATCCACAAACGGCGTCACGTTAATTTCACTCATGACCATTTTAGTTGTTTTTGACGATGTATTCATTCCCACAAAAATTAACCCTTGAAAAAATTTCGCTTAACAATGTTTAAAAAATCAGAACTGAAATTATTTAATGCGATTTCTTCTTTACGTATAACGCTGACAAAATGGTTGTAAATAATCACCGCAGGAATTGCGGCCGCCAAGCCAATCGCTGTTGTGATCAACGCTTCTGAAATTCCCGGCGCAACGGCCGCCAAATTCGCGGAACCCGTTTGTGCGATTTGCGAAAATGAATTCATGATGCCCCAAACAGTTCCAAATAACCCGATGAATGGCCCTGTTGATCCGGTCGATGCTAAAATAGTTAATCTGGATTCAAGTTCTGAAATTTCATTTTCAGTCGCCTTACGCAATGAGCGTTCTAAATTATCCAGACCCGATAATTGTGGAGATTCAGTTTCTGAATCTTTTGTTTTATTCATCAACGGAGAATCTGCAATTTTTTTCATTTCAGAATATGCGGCCTTAAATACACGTGCATGTGAACTGGTTTTGAAAGCCTCAAGCTTTCCGAACATTTCATCCAGCGATGTTGTTTTCCAGAACATGTTATCAAATAAAGTATTTGCTTCTTTTAAAGCTTTTAACTCTTGATATTTCGACCAACCAATCGCCCAACATAAAATCGACAGACTGACTAAAATTAAAATGACAATTTTAACGGCCAAGCTTGCGCCGATAATGGCGTCGATACCTGTCATGTGACTGGCTGTTTGGCTGGCGACATTTGTCTGGTTTGCGATATTTGCAACATTGGACTGACCCAAAGCCAAGTTAGAAAAAATTGAAACAGCGGCAAAATTTAAAAATAATGTTATTCTATTCATGCAAACAGTCTAAGTACAAAAGGTAAGCCGATCAACATGAATCGAAAGATTTTAAATTTACAATTATTAAAGCTACATTTAAAGCTCTGTTCCGCTTTGCTTTTGTCAGCTGTTTTTTTGATTCAGTGTGTTCAAAAAGAACGTCATCCTACGTCTGTAAATCAGCCGCAAAAAAAACCAGCCTCTATTGAATCTAGGCTTAATTATAAAATTGAAAAATTAAATTACGAAATTTGTCACAACGATCGCAAAAATTACCTTGAAAAACAAATTTCTGAAAAGGTGCCACAAACATACCTAGAAAATAACGAAACCGACTGGGACAGAAAAATTCCAATGAAATGTATTCAGTTCGCGCAAAAAAATTTTCGCGGTTCTTATGCAATTTGCGATTCTCCTCA
This sequence comes from Pseudobdellovibrionaceae bacterium, assembly GCA_043728555.1. Taxonomy (GTDB): domain Bacteria; phylum Bdellovibrionota; class Bdellovibrionia; order Bdellovibrionales; family Bdellovibrionaceae; genus Pseudobdellovibrio. Next base: position 9,552 of record JAYTMM010000274.1, on the reverse strand, counting down.
AGACAAGCCGATTGTGACATCTGTTCGGCCATGTCTGACTGAAAATTATACGACATTAATTTATAATGCATACCATGACGTTAAAAATTGTTTTAATCTAGATCCACGCACATCGTTTTTGCAAATCATGATCGAAAGCGGATTTCATTTAAATGCGATCAATAAAACAGGTTTTGATGCGGGCATCAGCCAATTCACAAAAAATGGAATTTTACGAGTCCTAGACACAAATTTATTACGAAAAACACGCGAACAATTAGTCATTACATCAAGCCCAAGTTGCCAAAGAATTTCAAATGTCTTTGATGATTTACAAAAAGAATCTGCCGGCATTAATCAGCGCTGTTCAATGATGTCTGTACCGCAGAATCCGTACCGCGCGTTGGTTTTGCACTATTTGCATACGCTGAAAGATCAAATTTTTTTCAAAAATGAATTTTTGTCAAGGCGGCCAGAAATTTCAAATGTCGTAGACCAAGAAATCTTAGAGCAATTTGTATATATGGCCTACAACCGCGGAATCAGCGGCACTTTGCGTTTAATCGATGGCTACATTGCTTCACGGAAAAAAGTAAATCATGAAATTACAAAGTCCGATTTGAATTTAATGCAGAATTTATCCGTAGCTCGCGCAATTTTAAATGACGATCCGACAAAAAAAGAATTCTTAAAAAATGCCAAAAAAATTAAAAATTTAAATTTTGCTGAATATGCAATGATTCACGATCAAACATATTTATTAACAATGGCTGAAGCCCGTGACTTTGTTAAATCAAAAATGGGTGATGAATGTTTTTAATTCTGAATTATAATTCCCAGCGGATTTAATTTTTTAGCGTCTTCGATTTGTTCAGGTTTCAATGGGCCAACGATAAATCTTTTAAAGCGGCGCTTAAGATCTTTCAATAATGTTTCACTAAAAAAAGCTTCGTGATAAAAATTTAATGGATGAATCACGATATCTGATCTGAAAACAGAGGCCTCCATGAGGTAAACACTTTCCATAGATTTGATTCGTAAAATTTCTGGGTTCGTTGTTCCAAATAAATAGGCGGGCGCTTTTTCTTTCAAATCTTTCATCTGAGCATCGTAGGGACTGGTGAAAACAAAATTATTTTCTTTATCAAAGCCCATTTTTTTCAATTCATTCAAAATAATATCGGGGCCTGCAATGGGGTTTTCTATTAAATTTAAAATTAGTCGGCGCCCTTTTAGTTGGGCTGCGTAATCCGACATTAAAACAGCAGTTTTTTTTATTTCATTATAATTAGCAGAGCGAAATTTGGTGTTTTCAGATTGCAAAGGTAAAACAATTTGTTGATCCAAAGTGATCGCGATGTCGATGTACAAATTTTTATTTGACTGCAAATTTTCAATCAAAGTTTTCTCGGTGCTTTTTTCAAAAACAAGTGGCGTCTGAATATTTGAATAAAATGCGTGGTTGTAATCAATATAGCGCTGCGACTGGCCCCAAAATTTAACGGTGAAAAAAAACACAGAACTGACGAAAAGTGAAATGAATACGGAAAAAAATAGTCTCATAGCGTTTGAAATTACTGTGTGAAATTTTGTATGGCAACAGGTATGGCAGCAATTTACGATAACTGTGAATTATCATTTGCCTTTCATTTAAAAACCCATTACACCTTTCAAGCAATATACGATAAATTTTGACGGATATCGATCAAAAGACACTTTTCAGCGCATGCGCTATCCTTGAGTGCTTTAAAGTAGGTAAACTTTAAAATTTAATGTAAAAAATTAAGTATATGAAATTAAAGGTTTTTATATGAACAAATTAAATAAAAAAACAGAATATGCATTAATGGCCTTAAAGCTTTTTAGTGATATTGATCTTGTTTCAAAAGGTTTGAAGCCTTTTTCGGATTTACATTTGAATTCAAATGGACCTCTGCATATGAACGTTAGCGCCCAAGATATCGCCGATCGCACTCATGCTCCTTATGATGTCATAGCCAGAGTTTTACAGGTATTAAGTTCGCGTGGGATTTTAAAGGCCGAATACGGTTTGTTTGGCGGTTACCAATTGGCAAAAAATTTGAATGAAGTGACGGTTCATGAATTGATGGACGCGCTAGAAAGTTCAACGGATTTGACGAAATGCTTAACATCTGAAAACGATTGTGACCTTTCGTCAAAATGCACGATCATATCGCCCATTACTCAGTTAAATACAAAAGTTCAAAATTTTTATAAATCTATTTCGTTGCAAGAGGTTTTACATGTCTGAAACCCATAAAAATGATTATGAATATAAGTACGGCTTTGAAACCAACATCGAAAGCGAATCAATCCCCAAGGGATTAAACGAAGATATCATTAAAATTATCTCTGGTAAAAAAAATGAACCTGAATGGGTTTTAAATTACAGATTAAAAGCCTATCGCCATTGGATCACGTTGACCGAGCCTTCAGAAATTCCGCAAAAATGGGCGCAGGTTTCGTATCCCAAAATTGATTTTCAAGATTTAACATATTATTCGGCGCCCAAGAAAAAAATTGATCCTAAAAAATCGATGGATGATTTAGATCCTGAATTAATCAAAACATTCGAACGCTTGGGAATTCCGTTGCAAGAGCAAAAACGAATTTCTGGCGTCGCCGTCGATGTTGTTTTTGACTCGGTCAGTATCGGAACAACTCACACGGCGGAACTTGAAAAAGCAGGAGTCATTTTTTGTTCAATTTCTGAAGCGATTCATTCGCATCCAGAACTGGTTGAAAAATATTTCGGCAGCGTTATTCCGTACACTGATAATTATTATGCGGCCTTGAATGCGGCGGTTTTTTCAGACGGATCATTCGTGTATATTCCAAAAAATACAAAATGCCCTATGGATTTATCAACGTATTTTCGAATTAACGCCAAAGAAACCGGCCAGTTCGAACGGACGCTGATTATTGCGGACGAAGGCAGTTTCGTAAATTACCTTGAAGGTTGCACGGCTCCTCAACGTGATGAAAATCAATTGCATTCAGCTATCGTGGAACTTGTGGCCTTAGAAAAAGCTGAAATTAAATATTCAACAGTACAAAATTGGTACACAGGTGATAAAAACGGTGTCGGCGGAATTTATAATTTCGTCACAAAGCGTGGAATTTGCAAAGGCGCACACTCAAAAATTTCTTGGACGCAAGTGGAATCAGGTTCTGCAATCACTTGGAAATATCCGTCGGTGATTTTACAGGGCGATTATTCAGAAGGTGCGTTTTACAGCGTGGCTTTGACTCATGATATGATGCAAGCCGATACCGGAACAAAAATGATTCACATTGGTAAAAACACAAAAAGTACAATTATTTCAAAAGGAATTTCTGCTGGAAAATCTTCGAATGCGTATCGTGGTTTAGTCAAAATTATGCCTTCAGCAGAAAACGCCAGAAATTATTCTCAGTGCGATTCGATGTTGGTGGGTGACAAATGCAGTGCTCATACATTTCCGTATATCGAAGTTAAAAACAAATCAGCGATTTTAGAACACGAAGCCAGTACATCGCGAATTTCAGAAGATCAAATTTTTTATTTGCAATCGCGTGGGCTAGATACTGAAAAATCAATTTCAATGTTGGTGAATGGTTTTTGCAAAGAAGTGTTTAAAGAGCTTCCACTAGAATTTGCAGTAGAAGCAGTGAAATTAATTGAAATGAAACTTGAGAACAGTGTGGGCTGAGCAACGCGAAGCGGATGTAAAACTCGACGGAGGAAATATGTTAGAAATTAAAAATTTACATGCAAAAATCGAAGACAAAGAAATCTTGAAAGGTTTAAACCTTTCGGTCAAAGCTGGCGAAGTGCACGCTATCATGGGGCCGAACGGATCTGGCAAAAGTACGCTTTCAAAAATTTTGGCAGGTCACCCAGCGTACGAAGTTACTGCGGGTGAAGTGAAATATGAAATCAATTTTTCAATGCAAAATTTATTAGAATTTTCTCCGGACGTGCGCGCGAAAGAAGGAATATTTTTAGCATTCCAATATCCGATCGAAGTTCCGGGCGTTTCTAATTTCAATTTTTTACACACATCATTCAATTCTATTTTACAACATCAGGGTTCAGAGCCTATGTCTGAAGGCGACTTTAGAGAATTTTTGCATCAAAAAATGAAGCTTGTGCAAATGAAGCCGGAATACCTAGAGCGTTCTGTGAACGTCGGCTTTTCGGGCGGTGAAAAAAAACGAAATGAAATTTTACAAATGGCTGTGCTGTCTCCACGATTAGCATTGTTAGATGAAACAGATTCGGGACTTGATATCGATGCCTTAAGAATTGTTGCCGAGGGCGTAAATAAACTTCGAACCAAAGAAAATGCAGTTGTGTTGGTTACACATTATCAAAGATTACTAGATTATATTAAGCCTGATTTTGTTCATGTCTTGTCAGCAGGAAAAATTATTCAAACTGGTGATGCAAGTCTTGCCTTAGAATTAGAAAAAAAAGGCTATGATTGGTTAATGTGATATGAATATTCAAAATTATAACGAATTTAAACAAAAATTTCCTTTGGGCAGTATCAAATCTGCAACTCTGCGTGAAGAGGCGTTTCAGCGTCTGCAAAAAAATGGTTTGCCATCAAAAAAAGACGAAGCCTGGAAATACACCTCAGTTAAAAGTTTTTCTGAGGTCAGTTGGCATTTGCCGACTGATGAGCAACATCTTTCGCATGAAGACATGAAGTGGTTATCGACAAAGTTATCCACAGATTTTTATAATTTTGTATTTATTAACGGGCATTTGAATCAAACATTGTCCGATGAATTTGATAATTGGATTTCTGTGGTTGAAACAGCTGAATCAGACTTTGCAAACACCAGTGCCGAAGGCGAAATTAAGTTTATTGATTTGGCAAAGGCTTGCGCAACACAAAAAATATTCGTGCAAATTGCAGCGGGTAAAATTATTGAAAAACCAATACAAATTTTATTTGCACAAAAATCTGAATCGTTAGATCAGAATGTTTTATCACAATCAGCCATTGAATTTAATTTGGGCGAAAACGCTCAGGCAAAATTGATTTTAAATTTTGTGTCACTGCCAAGCTCACTGGCAAGTTCATTACAAAAATCGAATGCTGTTAATCTATCGACAAAAATAAATCTGGCCCAAAATTCAAATATGCAATTTGTGCAATTGCAAAATGAAAATAGTTCTGATTTTCATTTTTCACGAACTCAGTTTGAATTGAAATCGGGTGCTCAGTTGTTATCGCTGGATTTGGCCTTGGGTGGAAAATTATCCAGACATTATCTGGAAACATCTTTTGTTGGTGAAAATGCAAATGCTGGCGTTTACGGTTTGACGGCACTTGCAAAAGATCAACACGCCGATCATTATACTTATATTCATCATCAAAAAGGCGCCAATCAATCGGTACAACATTATAAATCTGTTTTAACAGATGAATCGCACAGTGTTTTTCGTGGACGTGTTCGCATCGAACCCGATGCGCAAAAAGCAAATTCAGAGCAGTTAAATAATAATTTATTATTGACCAGATCTGCGCACGCCGACAGTGTTCCGCAACTTGAAATTTATGCGGATGACGTAAAGGCCGGCCATGGTTCGACGATGGGGCAATTAAATACAGACGAAATTTTTTATTTTTTAAGTCGTGGAATTAACCAAACACAAGCTGTTCGTATGCTGGCTTTTGGTTATGCTTTAGAGCTTGTGTATAAATTTGAAAACCCAATCATGCAAAATTGGATTTTTAAAAATTTGAATGAAAAATTAGAAAGCATGATTCCGAATGTATAACATTGATGTCATCCGCAAACAATTCAAAGCGTTTGATCAAAAAATAAACGGTCATGATTTGGTTTATCTGGACAGCGCTGCGACAACGTTGAAACCGGATGTGGTTGTCGAACGCATACAAAAATTTTATGCGATGGAATCATCAAACGTTCACCGCGGTGCCCATCACCTGAGCGACCAAGCCACCAGATCATTTGAATCGGCGCGAATGCAAATTCAAAAACTGATCAATGCCAGCAGTGACGAAGAAATTATTTTCACAAAAGGCACCACTGAGGGCATTAATATTGTGGCCACCAGTTTTGGCGAACATTTTTTAAACGCGGGCGATGAAATTGTGATTACCGAACTTGAACATCATGCGAACCTTGTCCCTTGGCAAAATTTGTGTCTGAAGAAAAATTTAAAATTAAAATATATTTCTGTATTAGCTGATGGTTCAATCGACGAAGATTCAATTGAAAAAATAATTACTGAAAAAACAAAACTTGTGGCTTTCTCGGGGTGCTCAAATATTTTGGGAACATTTTTGCCGATTGAAAAAATAATTGCTAAAGCGAAATCCGTGGGCGCAAGAACATTGATGGACGCCGCGCAATTGATTTCACAGAAAAAAATTGATGTTCAAACACTTGATGTTGATTTTTTGGTTTTCTCGGCGCACAAATTATTTGGTCCATTTGGTTTTGGTGTGCTTTACGGTAAAAAAGATTTATTGAATCAGATGCCGCCTTATCAATACGGTGGAGCCATGATTTCGACTGTTGATTTTGAAAAAACGACATACAATACGTTGCCGTTTAAATTCGAAGCGGGGACGCCGCATGTAGAAGGTGCTGTCGGTACAGATTCTGCGATTCAATTTTTGAATTCTTTAGGAATTGAAAATGTGTTTTCACACGAACAAGAGCTTTTAAAATTAGCGACAGAAAAATTATCTGAAATTTCAGAAGTTCAATTTTTAGGAACTACAAAAAATAAGGCTGCAATAATTAGTTTTAATCTGAAGGGTGCGCACCACTCTGATATTGGTCAAATCTTAGATCAAATGGGTATTGCCGTTCGCGTGGGTCATCATTGCACTCAGCCACTTTTGAAAAAATTTAATATGACTGGAACAGTGCGTGCATCGTTTTCAATTTACAATTCAGTCACTGATGTTGAAAAATTAATTCTTGGTGTAGAAAAAGCCAAAAGGATGTTGTTATGAATACGAATGAAAACTCGAGCCACCAAAATTCTCAAGACGTTTTAATACGCGTCCAAGCCACGCCAAACCCTAATGCATGGAAATTTGTTTTAGATCGCCCAGTTCTGGTTGATGGTAAGGCGTCGTATTCTAATATCGAAGAAGCCGCTCATAATCATTTAGCGAAATCATTATTCGAAGTTGCTGGCGTCAGACAAGTTCATTATTTTCAAAACGTGATTACAGTGACTCATCAATTTGATATGGACCCTGAAGAAATGAAAACAGCAGTCTGTGCTGTAATTCAAACGCGAATGGCCGTGCATAATCCAAATCAAACTGTTGTCGACGAGAAAAAGATGGCTCGTCAAAATTTATCGCCCGACGTTCAAAAAATCGAAGAAATTTTGGATCGCACAATTCGCCCGGGCCTTCAAGGTGATGGTGGTGATATTGATGTGATAAAATATGAAGACAACAAAGTGTACGTGTCTTATCAGGGTGCTTGTGGCACGTGCCCAAGTTCTACGACCGGCACACTGATGGCGATCGAAGGTATTCTGAGGGATGAATTCGATCCTGCTGTTGAAGTTATTCCGTTGTAAAAATTATTTGACAACTTTGTCCAGATCAAATTTTTTACGGACAGATTTGCCGTTACTCAATTTTTGAATTTTCCCAGTTTTTTGTTCGTTCAAAGCAGCTTGTTCGACAATATATTCAAAGGAATCTTCGGGGCGTGATGACGTAATGACTGAGCGTCGTAAATTATGATCGCCAATTTGACCAAAGACCAAAAAATTAATATGCGAGTTAAATTCTTTAGAAAAACCAACGACGCGCAATGAAAATTCTTTTTTTGTTCCTGCGGTGAGCGCATCCAGTGTACCTGTTAAAATATCAGTTGAAGTCATATCTTTGTGGAGCTGCCATTTGTATTGCAAGCCAACGGGTAAATCTTTTTTTGCAGTAATTGTGACTTTAACAATTGAAATTTCGGATTTTTTTTCAGCGATAACTTCGTTCTTGATTTGAATATCATAATAATCGCGCGAAATTTGATCGGCGCCCAATTTTAAAATTGGTGACGATGCGATTGTTCTTTCGAAGTTTTCAGAACGATCGTAATTTTGTGCGAAGTTCATAGAAGTATACCCAATACCTATTCCGACGGCTGAAATTAAAAATGATTTTACAATGAACTTGCGGGACATAAAAAGCCTCCTGATTGGTCGGTTAATGTATAAATTGTTTCAGCACCTGAATTTAAGCGAAGATTTAATAAATATTTTTGTGATGAACTTAAGCCAGATAATGAAACGGCACTGGCAGATAATGTGCCTTCGTTAAATTGATAGCCTTCTTGTAATAATTGTATTTTGGTGTTACCGGGTGCAGCTGAAATATTTATTGCAGTGACTCCGGGTAATAGGGATAAATCAATTGTATAAAACTGATTGGCATAGCGCTGGTCACTGAGGCCGTTAGCTACGCTAGTTGCCGCTGGTTGAATTTTTAAATTACAAGAACCTACAGACGGAATTAAATTAATTCCGATCGGCGCCCATATTTTATAACCAGTCACTGTGTAATCAGCACTGCCATCGGGCTGAAGAGCCTCATCTGTTGAAAACAAAGTATTTAATGAAGCATTTAATGTTCCTGATTGAACGGCTTTTAGACGACTGATGAAACGAATTGAACTACGATATGGATAAATGGATTTGCCCATACCAATACCTGCGGATCTGTTTTCAAGGGCCTTCCAATAATCAGGAAAAAAATTTGTATTCGTACAATTCGCCAATGGAGCAGAACATGTGTTTGTTCCTTTGAATAATCCGCGTGCAACAGACATTTCGCGCGTGTGGCCTTCGCCGGGAAAGCTGACTCGATCTGTTTGATCAAACGCGATCGATCCGGTGCCGCCTTGTGTGTATAATGTTTCGCTGGTTGAATTTCCAAGTCTTGCTAAATTAATGCGTAAATATTCATAGCCTGTTAAATTCACACCATCGTTGTAACCTTGTGAATCGTAATAAAAAAACCACTCTGAATTTGGTAATGTTCCTGATGAAATCGGCGAGATATCAGATAGTTTATTTCTGATAATATTTGCGCCCATGAAATCGCCCCAGCCTTCGGACCATGCCAAGCGTGGATCAATTCTGTAGCGGCCACTGTGGTTGCCTCCTGGGGAATCCATTGTGCCGCAGGCGTCTTCGACATGGTGACCTGTTTCGTGAATGATAACGGCGTCATCAAAGTGATCTGTATCTTCGGAGGTGACATTGCCGACGACGCCACCATTAATATATAATTCATTATCGCCACGTAAATAAAACGATAATGTTCCAAGGCTGGCTTCGTCTTGTGTCGGATATAAATATTTGGCAGGGTTGAATCCAGCCTTCCAAAAAACATCTAATTTAGGATTTAAACACGTAAAATCTAAAGTCGCATCAGACTGACCAGCGAAATAATCATAGGTCGTAATAATATCGTTATAAATATTAAAAGCGCCGCCTTCAATTTTTGCTGAAACTGATTCAAGTGCTGTCGCAGTTAATGTTGTTGCGAAACTTCC
>JAYTMM010000273.1:0-2522 GCA_043728555.1 Pseudobdellovibrionaceae bacterium | reverse complement strand
ATTCGGACCTCCTTTCGGTAGAAAGAAGTCAGTTGTCATTTAAACCGAGGTGAGACAGCTCACTTCGGCCTTAAATATTCAAAGTTACATTTTGTGTGCTAGCTTGATTGCTGAGGGTTGGCTGTTGATTATCGTCTATTTATCGTCTATAATTAGACGATAATGCTAAAATATAAAATTACCGAAAAGCTGCTTAAAACGATTTCAGACATCCATGTTCAAATTTATAAATTTGAGAATAAAAAATATAACTCGGTCGTTCTGGCGGACTTTGATTTTGCAGCACGCAGTTTATCTGCCTTTGCTTCGACCAGTATCGAAGGCAACCCCTTGCCATTGACTCAAGTAAAGCAAATTCTGAAAAATTCGCCAAAGCAAAAAAGACAAACCGAAATCGAAGTCCTAAATTACAACTCAACACTTGTCTGGCTGAATCAAATTTTAAAAACAAAAAAAAATAAATTTGATGAAAAATTCATTCTTCAATTACATCAAAGTGTGATGCATAATTTATTGCTGAAATCAAAATGTGGTCATTACAGAAATGAACCTGTTTTTGTCAATGATCCAAAGCTGCAGAAAACAATTTTTTGGCCACCAGATCACGCCGATGTCAAAAAACTAATGACAGAACTATTTCAATTCATTCAAAAAAACATAAATAAAATTGATCCAATTATTTTAGCAGGTTTATTTCACAAACAATTCGTCATTATCCATCCTTTCATTGATGGCAATGGCAGGTCAGTCAGGCTATTGACCAAAAGCCTGCTGGCAATTTTAGGAATAGATACTTTTCATTTATTCAGTTTCGAAAACTTTTATAATCAAAATGTCAGTCAATATTTCAAACATGTGGGTGTTCAAGGAAATTACTATGATATCGTTACAAAAATTGATTTTACTCAATGGCTTGAATACTTCGGAGACGGTCTGTTAGATGAATTGTATCGTGTTGAAAAAGAGTTGGACCGTCTTCAGCAAAATGAAATTTCACAACCACAGATTCTGCCAGATCAAAAACTGATCCTCGAATTTCTTGAAAAAAATGGTCGCATCACAGATCTACAATATTCAAAAATCACAAACTGAGCCAAGGCCACACGTGCTTTGGATTTAAGAAAACTGTGCGAACTAGGTTTGATTGAGCGAATGGGTATAGGGCGAGCGACTTATTATGTTTTGAGAAAAAATAAAGATTAAAAATCGTCAGGATTAAAATTAATTTGAACTGAACAAACTTTTTCGGGTGGATTTGTTTTTAAAGATTGTTCATACGTTCCAGAAAATCGAATATCTTTTGGATTTATCGTCGTCGTAGATTTAAAAAAATCACGAGCGATTGTGGCCTTGTTTTCTGACCAATTCAGGCAGCCCATGTAGTATTGACTGATTGCTGAATTTGGAAATTTTGTGTAATAGCTGACGATTTCGTTTTTAAAACTTTCAAGGTTTTGGCCTTTTCTTCGTATTAAATCCAGCTCATAAATTTCCCAATTGTTCGGAAACTTCGATCGAGCCGAATCAAGAAGTTCATTGATTTTACTGTGCTCTTCTTCTGAGAGCTTATCAGAAATGACAACACCTAATGCGGCAGCTTTTGCTGCTGTTTCTGAGTTAGGTAATCTTTCATAGAGTTTTTGACCAATTGTTCTTAATGCAAGCTGTCCTTCTGCGCTGTTCATTGATTCATCACTCATGATGGCCATAAATTTTTGAATGATGACAGCAGTATCCAAGGTATCAATATCGGTATTTTTTGTGGCATTATGTATGCGCATTGATTTGTATTTGAAAAGTTTTTCGATACATTCCGTTGTGGGCTCTGCACCTTTTGTAGTTTTACAGGCTTCAGGAAATCCAATTAAACTTTTAACTTTTGGAAAATTTTTTAAAAGGCACTCGGAATTTAAATTTAAGCGTTCTTCTTTCAGATCATAAATTAATGTTTTTAATGGTAATGTTTCAATAGATTCAAAAACAGATTTGCAATCACTTGAATTTTCAGTTTCACTCAGGTTTGGTTTTGTTAAGCCAGGGTGATTTTTTGCTTGATCCATCAATTTTTCTGATTTTAATGCAATAATTTTTTTGGCTTCACTATTTGACGAAGTCTTGCTATTCAAAAAAAATACTCCAGCAATAATACATATACTAACAACTACAAAGATTTTTATATTTGATTTCACTGGAGCCTCGATTTGTAATTAAATATTAAATATTAAATCTTCTTAAATTGCTTATATCCCAAAGCAATCAGCGCACGTAAAGCTTCAATATCCGAAGACAAATTCAAAGCTGTACGCACTTCGTTGAGTGCGTTTGTACTTTGTGTATCTAAGCCTAATGAAGAAACAACAACAGGTGCAGTTGTGTTTTGCGATGAAACACTTGCGCCTGCATGCGAAGACCGTGTCGAACTTGCAGAAGCCGAAGGCGTCGTTGAAAAATCGCCGATCATATTGGCTAAGGATTTTAATTCTTGTTTAAAATTTTGAATGCTGGGGGCTTCCAGCGAAGCT
>JAYTMM010000272.1:0-2170 GCA_043728555.1 Pseudobdellovibrionaceae bacterium | reverse complement strand
GATGCAATTTTTGTAATTTCTTTTTCTTCCAGCACGGATTTAAAATGTTTACGAAACATCATTTCACCCAGCGCAGATGATTTAACTGTCCACTTTTGGATATTCACAGTAATAGCAGCGATGGCGACTTTGTTATCGCCATCCGAAGCATAGCCCACGAACCAGTCCGTGCGACCTTTGGGATTTATTCCTGAGAAGTGGCCGGTTTTTCCGCCCATTTCAACTTCACGAAATTTTTTCTCTCGCATAATTTTTCGAAAAGTTTTTCTTGATGTGCCTGCCAGAACAGTTTGTTCCATCATGCTTTGAACTTTGGCGGCGGATTCAACAGAAATAATTTGTTCATTGGATGCGGATTGACCTGTGTAAACAATTTTTTTATTTGAATCGGTTAACTCATCAACGATATACGGCGAATTCATTCGGCCTTCGTTAATAATTGCAGCAGCGATCATTGCGCCGTGAACGGGACTCATTGTGTTGTATCGATTATATCCAGAAGCAACTTGCGATAATTCAAAACCTTTGTCAGCTGGAATTTGTGCATTTGAAATTTCGACCGGAAAATCAGTTCGCAATTCTTTGTTAAACATAAATTTTTCAGCGTAGGAATTTAAAACTTTGGGTTCGATGTTTTCAATGGCTAATCTGCCGAAGGCCGTATTGATAGATTTAGCAAACGCATCTTTTAAAGAAATAAAACGTGTCCAGCGGTTCACAGTTTCAGATAAGACATTTTTTTTATAGAGAGTATAGTTTCCACCGTTAAAAGCGATTTTATGATCAGGATTAATTCCAGAATGGTCAATCGCCGCAGATGCTGTGATAACTTTGAAAACACTGGCCGCCGGAAACGTGGCACGAAGATTCAAGTTCGAAGCTTTTGGGTCAGATTTTTGAAAACTCGACATCGCCAAAATCCGTCCCGTTTTTGCGTCGATCATAAAAATTGCGCCGTAATCAGGTTTGTATCTTTTTAATAGATCATCAGATTCTTTTTGAAGACTTAGGTCTAATGTATAGTTAATGTTAAGTTTGTTTTTTTCGTTATTGAGCGTGAATTCTTTTTCAGTGGGCCATTGATTATTTTTAATCGCAGATCCAATGCTGTCAGAGATTTGTTTTCGTTCAGTCAGATTCGTTTCAGCCAAAGTTTCTTTAGATTCTGGTTTTGAATCATTAAAAAATAAAAAAGCCGACAGTAATAGCGCAACTGGCAAAAGTAATAGTTTTAACATTATTTAATCGTAACACTAAAAAAAAGATATTCTCAAGGCCAGATCCACGTTAAATTAATAAATATGAAAACAAAAGATAGAATATTGTTGGGTGCACTGGAATTATTTAATACTGATGGCGCAACAGAGGTCACGACGAACGATATTTCTCGGCAATTAAAAATGAGCCCCGGAAATTTATATTTTCATTTTAAAAACAAAGAACAAATTGTTCGTGAAATTTTTAAAAAAATGGCGACCGAAACGATTACAGTGTGGAAGCCGCAAACAAAACTAGCTCAGCAAAAACAAAAAATTCAATTGATAGATTTCATTGATAAAAATTTGAATTTGTACTGGAAATACAGATTTTTTCACAGAGAAATGTATATTCTTAGAAAAAAAGATCCAGATTTATCAAAACTGTGGCACAAACATTTAAAGCGAACCAGTTTGTTGATGATTATATTGTATAAGCATTGGGTTAAGTCAGGCCACATGGTTCCGATTCAATCCAAAGGCGAAATGGAATTTCTTGGTGAATTGTTGTTCGTTGCATCGAATAGCTTTATGCAGTTTTTTGAAACTGCAGACCGCGGATCAGCTCCTAATTTAAAAACAATCGAAAAGGCTCGCAGGCATATTTTACGAATGTTGATGCCCTATTTAAGTGATGAAACTAAAGACGGCTTTGAAAATTTTTTCAAAATTTAATACTCAGAATGAATGCTTTCGATTTGGGTTAATATAAAGCTGGCTGCAGGTTTGCTAAATAATTCTGTCTAAACCGACGGAGATCGTATGAAAGCGCACAGCAAATCAATTTTGTTTCCAATTTCTTTTGTTCTGTTTGCTATGATTGTTTCGTCATTTTCATTCGCCAAGACATCTGATTGCTCTGCAGTTGTTGATCAATTGCGCCAAATGAAGGTCGCTCAGGCTTCGGTGCAAGA
>JAYTMM010000271.1:0-4483 GCA_043728555.1 Pseudobdellovibrionaceae bacterium | reverse complement strand
AATTCCGGCGATATCGTTAAGTTTGCTGATTACAATCAATGGTATGATTGGTACGAAGAATTAAAAACAAAAAAACCAAACAGCAAAAATTCAAACGATAATAAAAAATCTGCGAATACAACTGATACCTCAGCAAAAAAGAAATTGTCGGCGAAAGAAATTTTCGAACTGGAAAATATTGAATCCAACATCGCAAAAAAAGAAATTGAACTTAAAAAATTACAGGCTGATTTAATTTCACCAGAATTTAGTTCGAATTTTAAAAAGTTGTCTGAATTATCGACTGCAGTTTCTGCTTTAGAGTCCGAAATTCAAACCACATATACTCGTTGGCAGGATCTGGAAGCGCGAAAGTAATCAGAAAATATTGTTTAGAAACAACTGATTCATACTCGACTGTCAATTTTTGTGACAGCTTTGAATCAGTTACATTTGTTTCAAATAATTCTGAAATACAGTTACAAATCTGTTAAATTTCAACCTCAGCGAGGTTGAAATGAAATACCAAATACTCTTTTTTGTTTTTCTGACAACAGCCATGGGCTGCAATCCTCGAATGAACCCAACAACATTGGGCGAGCACCTTAGAAATCAACAGCAAGCAGATAATGTGAACGATGTTCCCGCAACACTTGAACAGCCAGCTGATGATTTGCAAACGGTCGATTCACAGACTGTTGATGACACGCCAACTGTCGTAGAAACAAAGCCTGTAGAAACAAAGCCCACACAGGCTAGCGATCCCCATCCTGCTGAAAAGCCAAACTCAAAACCAGCTGACGATACATCCACTACTACAAAACCTGCTGAAATTTCAAAACCAAATCCACCTGTAAATTCGAATACAAAAAAAGAAGCTTCAAAATTTATTCAAACAGCTTTTGATGTCATGAAAAAAGAAGGCGTTTCGTTGGGCACGCCCTGCAATTTTTATTTGATGCGCGTGCTGATGCGCGCAGGGTTTAAAAACGAAGGATTCAGAGCCAATGATTTTGATGTTTATGCAAAAAAGAATTTTAAATTTTACAAAGCTGAAGATTTTAAAATTGATTCAACTAAATCTGACGCCGATGAACTTAAAAAATATCTGTGGTCGTACGATGAACGTACTCCGTTCATTTTACAATGGACACGTCCGGGGAATTTTGGCCATGTTGCCATCTTAGAACGTATTGGCGAAAATTTAATTATTTATCAAGCCAGCATCGGCAATCACACCGCCCGCCGCGATCTGACGACAATTGAAAAATTATTAAGTTCAAAACATCGTGCAAGCCTGACCGTCTATTCAGAATTCAAATAATTTCTTCAGACTAAATACATAACAACCTGCGCCAAGTCGTGACCTGACCTGTATAGTTCGATGCAATAGAACTATACAGGAGAATTTTATGAAAAAAGCATTTTTATGTTTAGTTTCTTTATTTGTTATAGCGGGTTGTTCGCGTGATGAAAAAACAAATCAGCAATTGATTAACATCACAGAAAGCGTTTCAAAAATTTCTTCGTGGCAACCCTTAACAGCCGAAGAATCAATCCCTACGGTACAAGTTTTAAATCAAATGAACCAACCCGTTCCGAACGCGAAAGTTCTGATTGGCTCTGCGGAAGGTTCTCCGTTTAAAAATAATTTATTCGTCACCGATAAAAATGGTTACATCACAAATGCAGCGGCTTGGACAACTGTTGAACATGTCACAGCAGATGCTGTTGGTTACGTTCGACAAACTTTATTAAGCCAACAACCCGGTCAGTTAATTTTAAAATTAAGCCCAGCCTATTTAGCTGCGCAGGCAACTATTAGCGGCCAAGTGACTCAGTTACCCGTTGTTGATAAGGACAAATTTATTGATTTCGGCTTGGTGATGGCTGCGATGACACGATCTGATTTATTAAATTTTGATTTATCAAATGTCATCAGCCCAATCAACGATGTCATGAAGGTCGCCAGTTACACGCTGCCGGTGCCGACGAATGTGTCTTTGCCGAAACAAAAAGAAAGCTACATCATCAGTCTTACGATTGAAAAACCAGAATATCGTTTTTTCACACCAACGACAGGTACGCGCAGATTATTCGCTGCTGCGGGACGATTTCCTTTTAAAACAGTCGTTGATGAACTTCGCGCCGGAAAACCTTTTTACGACGTCATTAATTATTTCGATCTGCGCGGCGGTGGTATTCGTGATGTCACGGTTTCGAATCAAACTGCAACAATGGACATCCCCGGTAATGAATTGAATTTTACTCAACCCGTTTCAATTGCCAGTCCAAATTTAAATGCTGACGAAGTTTTTGTGGCGTTAACAGCCAGCGAAGTTTCAGGATATTTAATTCCCACAGGATTAAAAAAAATGGCGGCCAATACGACGGCGAATTTAAATGTTCTGGATAACAAACCGGCGTTCACTGTGAACGTGATTAAAAAACAAAATGAATTTATGGCCAGCACACCCGGTGCTGATCGATTGTCGGCAGCATTGTTACCTTATCAAGCCAACGTAAAACCAAACATGTTACCACTGGTTTCTGATCCGACAATCACATCAACAACTGGTTATGTGATCACGATGCCAACGATTTCTGCCGTAAGTGGTATTTATCAATTGGCCGTAAGCTGTGTGATTTCTGATATTCAAATTTCAGGTCCCGCAGATAAACCCATCACAGATTTAATTCGTAAATGGGAAATTTTGGGGACGCAGTGGCCCGCGCAAATTGAATTACCAAACTGGCCGTTGGATACAACAACAAAAAAACGTTTCGAAATTAATTTTGTCGGTGGAACAAAACCACAAAATATTAATTTAGGAAATGAGCTGATTGACGCTGCGACACATGTGACTCATTCGTCAGCTGATTTTTAGTCCTAATTTGAATTGAAATATTTGTGAATAAAAAATCCGCGTCTACTTATTTTTCGACTTATTTATTTATTGGCAGTTTGTTATTCACAAGCTGCAGTCTTTTTGAAAATCGTGCAGAAACGGCGGACCAAGCCGTCGAACGCGCATCGAACCAAAAAATATTTTTTGCGAATTATGATTTGGTCTGGAAAGCCGCACACACGGTTTTAAAATACACAGTGGCTACCGAAAATCCAGATTTTGGCGTGATTGAAACTGATTTTGTAAAATCAGTGGATGGATGGCTGCCACCCTATAAAAATAAACCTGATTTGCCTGGATCACGTTACAAATTGATTTTTAATTTCGCTAAAGGACAAACAAAGGGTCGTGAATCAACCCGAGTCACCATTGAAAAAAAGATCGAAGTCTTTAAAAATATTATTGCCGACACACAAAGTGTTGCCAGTGATGGGCTTGAAGAGAAAATTATTTTTTACCGTATGGAACGTGAAATTATTATTTCAATGGCCTTGAAAAAAGCAGGCGAAGCCGGTCAATAGCAAACAAAGTTTGCCGGATGTAAAACTCGACGAAACGAAAAAAAGGACATCATTTCTGATGTCCTTTTTTTTTGAACAAAGCGTCCGTCTAGTTTTCCGTCGAACCTTGTATCCGAAAAGCTTCGCTTTTAGTTACAACGTCTCCATTGAACTTTGTATAATAAACCCGCTGTTACGTCGACAGAGTCAACTGAAGCCATTGTTTGCTGCATCGCCGAGTTAGCCATTGCACGCATTGAAACGTTCGCCTCAAGCATCACCTGACGACCACATGGTGAATACGTCAATGTTGTAGAAACTAAATCGTTTGTTACAGAGTAATTCTGATTTGTTCCACCGCCAAAAGTTTTTGAAAAGCGAACTGGTGATGGCTGGCCAATGTAAGCATATGAAGCATCAAGTACTGCTTGACCGCCCCATGGAATTGCTGCGAAACCGCGATAATCAAAAGCCAAAAGTGCAACTTGGTAACCTTGACCAACATTTACTGGAATACGTAAAGAACAGTTTTTACGATCGATACGACGACCTGTTGTGTTTCCAGCTTCAACTGTGAACTGGTCAAATAAAACTGAAAGCACAGAACCATCTGGAGTTAAACTTGCTGATGCAGAACCTGCAGGACAACCTGTACCACCGTAAATTGGCTGACCAAGACTGACTTGAGCTTGTGCCGCTGTACCTAATACCATTGCTGCTAATACGACTAAAGATTTCATTGCGTTCATCGGAATCCCCTTTGTGTGTTCGTTTGTGTTTTGTTAGCGCGACTTAATGTCTGCGATACAACTCACTAAAGCAAAAGGGTTGCCAAGTATTTGAAGCCAAAAAGACACTGGCTTTAGTGTTTGACTAAAGCCAGTTTGATTCCGGTTAAATTTTTATCTATTTTTTAAGCAGTCGAGTTGCACATCCTGTCCACGTTGTGGACCTAATGATTTACAAACGGTAAACCGTTGCCGACTTCTCCGATCACATCACCCAAATGCGATGTCGTTGATGCATTTTGCAAATATCCATTCACTGCGCTGCCGAAACATTTAATACGTTTGTTAGTCGTGATCACACAGCTTG
>JAYTMM010000270.1:0-4312 GCA_043728555.1 Pseudobdellovibrionaceae bacterium | reverse complement strand
TTTCGGATGTCTGATTTTCAAATTTGCATTGGTCCTGCGCCAACATCAGAAAGTTATTTAAATATTGAAGCAAATATTCAAGGTGCACTTGCGGCCGGAGCCGATGCCGTACATCCGGGCTTTGGTTTTTTATCTGAAAATGCAGATTTTGCGTTAGCGTGTGAAAAAGCAGGGTTGAAATTTATTGGTCCGTCATCAGAGGCTATACGAAAATTGGGTGATAAAATTTCTTTTAAGCGATTGGCGCAATCTGCGGGGTTGCCGTTGATTCCGGGTTACGAAGGTGACGATCAATCAATTCCTAAATTATTAACTGAAGTTGAAAAAATTGGATTCCCCGTCATTGTTAAAGCTGCAGCAGGTGGCGGTGGCCGCGGAATGAAATTAATTCGCGAAATGAGCGAAGCCAAAGATCAAATTGAATCAGCTCAGCGTGAAGCTAAATCTGCTTTTGGTTCTGAAAAAGTTTTCTTAGAAAAATATCTAGATCGCGCGAAACACATTGAATTTCAAATTTTCGGCGACAGCACCGGAAAAATTCATCATCTGTTTGACCGCGAATGTTCTGTTCAGCGCCGTCATCAAAAAATTATCGAAGAGGCCACATCACCGTCGTTAACCGATGATCTTCGCCGGCAAATGGGCGAAGTCGCTGTAACGATTGCAACAGTAGCGAATTATAAATCTGCAGGAACAGTTGAATTTTTATTACAAGATAACAAATTTTATTTATTAGAAGTGAATACTCGCTTGCAGGTTGAACACCCTGTAACCGAAGAAGTTTTGGGGGTTGATCTGGTTAAAATGCAAATTTTAACAGCGGATAATTCGTTTGTCTTTGATGCTAAAGACATTCGTATTCCCAAAGGCCATTCGATTGAATGTCGTGTGTACGCAGAAAATCCATACATGAATGGTATGCCTTCGACGGGAAAATTGGGAACTGTGTATTGGCCCGAAGGTCCACGCAGGCGTTTTGAATTTGGTTTTGAATCAGGTGACGTGATCACATCACATTATGATCCAATGATCGCTAAAGTGATTGTTTGGGATGAAACTCGCCCACGTGCGATCGAGAAAATGATTCGAGTCTTAAAAGATTCAAATGTTTTTGGTGTTCACACAAATATTCCATATCTGATTGCAATTTTGTCGCACGATGAATTTATCAAAGGCACAATGACGACGCGATTTATCGAAAACTATTTCGCAGAGGGATTAAAATCGAATCATGATGAAAAAAATCGAAAAAAATTGTCACAAGATATCTATAAAAAATTAGTTTTTAAAAAACAACATGATCCATACGCTGAAGCTGTGGGCGTTGCAGCACCATCACCGTGGAATACTTTCTGGAGAG
Source organism: Pseudobdellovibrionaceae bacterium (assembly GCA_043728555.1). Lineage (GTDB taxonomy): Bacteria > Bdellovibrionota > Bdellovibrionia > Bdellovibrionales > Bdellovibrionaceae > Pseudobdellovibrio. The sequence continues at coordinate 2,952 of JAYTMM010000270.1, read as the reverse complement.
GTGTTTAAATGTCTGATTTAAATAAAACTCAAGCTGAAATTATTGATCAAAAAATTTGGATTAAATCTGACGGTGAAATTTGGTGTTATGATCTTATTGATGTTGCCAGCGACGGTCAGCGCCGAAAAAAAACAAACTCGGCCAGTCCTAATTTAATTACTGCACCAATGCCCGGTAAAATTACAAAAGTTTTCGTAAAATCAGGTGATCTGGTCACGAAAGGCCAAGCGCTTTTAGTGATGGAGGCTATGAAAATGGAATACACATTAAAATCTGATTTAGAAACCACAGTTGAAAAAATAAATGTCGAATTAAATCAACAAGTCACGTTAGGTTTTTTAATGGTCGAATTAAAAAAGGCAGCCGCAGATGTCTAAAGTCGTTCGCATTGTTGAAGTCGGTCTGCGTGATGGGTTGCAAAATGAATCAACGAATTTGTCAGCCAATCAGCGATTTGAATTATTAAATCAATTGATCGATGCTGGGACTAAAAATTTTGAAATCGGTGCATTTGTCTCGCCCAAATGGGTGCCGCAAATGGCAGTGACGGGTGAATTGATTCAGTTGTTTCAGGCTAAATACAAAAAAACAAAACTGACCCCGAGCGTTTTAGTTCCGAATGTTCAAGGTATGAAATTATCAATGGATGCAGGTATTTCTGAAATTGCAATTTTTGCTTCTGCGACCGAATCATTTTCTGAAAAAAACATTAACTGTTCGATCACAGAAAGTTTTAAGCGGTTTGCGCCCATTATGGCTTTGGCTAAAAAAAATAAAATTAAAGTACGTGGGTATTTGTCGGTGTGTTTTGGTTGTCCGTACGAGGGTAAAGTCTCTGAGGCCAAAGTTATTCAATTAGCAAAAAAATTAATTCAAATTGGATGTTACGAAGTTTCAATTGGCGACACGATTGGCGCTGCGAACGCAGGCCAAGTTGAATCATTATTCAAAAAATTAAAAAAAGCCATTCCCGCAAAAAAAATCGCAGGCCATTTTCACGATACACGCGGACAAGCGTTGGCCAATATTTTACAAGCCTATAAATTGGGTATAACAACATTCGATGCCAGCATTGGTGGTTTAGGTGGTTGTCCGTATGCCAAGGGTGCCACGGGGAACATTGCGACTGAAGACGTTGTGTATATGTTTGATGGTCTTGGTATTAAATCAGGATTAAATTTAAAAAAATTAATTGGAATCAATCACTGGTTGAATCCGTTGATGAGTCATCCATTGCCGTCAAAGGTTGGGCGCGTGGGGATGCTGAAGACTTAAATTCAACTGGCCACAACATTGCATTTCACATAGGTTGTGAAAAATAAAAATATAATGATTTTCTCAAGTCTATGTACTTACTTGTGTTTTTTAGGGTTGATTTTGACTCTGAAAAAACCGATCTGTATCGATTCCACTGTTGTCGAAAGGTTAGACACTGTGTCGACCGTCGGCGTCTTAAATATGACGGATACGGCCTACCGATGTTCGGCGAACGTGATCGTGCCCTATTCGCAAAATCTGATTCAAACTGAAGAATTGGTTTCAAGAAAAATAAAAAATATTTCTGCGGTGCTGGATTCAATTCAAAATTTCAAAAACAAAATTCACCTTATCGTTAGATACGATCAGCCGTTGATGTTCGAGATTCAAAATTCACAACTGCAAATCGGCAGTAGCTTATTAAATGCGGATGGCCATTTACAAAGAGGCCTGATTAAAATTTGGCTTCGTGAAAACATGCCCAAACAATTTATTCAAGCATCGCTGTTTGAAGAATCAATTGCAGATTTAATTTATTATTCTGTGAATGGGGATTTGTCGATCGAAGATCCACTCACATCCATCAAAACAAAATTGGGATCTGCGCAATGGCCCCAGGTTTTAAAAGGAGCGGATGCTTATTGTGAATCCGCATGGAGATCGTCTGAACATTTTTATTTGTGCGGGCAGTTGCAAACACAGGCGAACGAAGTTTTAGCTGTACAAATGTTAAATCTCAGTCTGCGACCCTTGGTCACATCGTCATTAATCAGTTCATATAAAAATTTAAGTTCTAAAAATCAACAGAATTTAATTTCGCATATTGACCAGTTTTTACAAAAGCGAGATTTTAGTTCTGATCAATTGATCGGTCAAATTTTGAAAGATCCTAATCCGTTAAAGCAAGGGATTCTGACTATAAAAAACTTTTCAGAAGTTTTCGTAGCTTCTGATTTAATTGCTAAACAAGAATTTAAACAGTTGTATTCCGGACTGACAAACGAATTGCAAAATGCAGGATTTTCAGATTCTTTTGCAGAGGCGTATTTTGATTATATTGTAGAAGTTCCTGACGAAGTTTCTGTTCAAAGCTCGTTTTTTAAAAACTTGGAATCGGCCGCTAAGAAAAATTTAAATTTACAAATTGCCATCAAAGACCAGCGTCAAATTTGGATTTTACCATCGCGAACAGCGCTGCCATTGTCAGCCTTTGACAAAATAAAATCACGACAAAATATTTATTTTGCATGTATGAATTTGAAAGAAATTAAGATTGAGCAGTTTTTTGATCAAACAGAGAAACTGATGTTAATTAAGGGTTGCGATCAAACTCAGGATTATAAATTTTCTAAATTATTTGAATCAGGGATCAAAGAATTTATTCGTCAAAATGAAAAATTGAAATTTGTGCAGTTTCACATTCCATCACTTGAAATGAAGCAAAAAGAATTGGCCCATGTGAATAACTTTTTCGAACTGGTTGAAAATCGTGACGTGAATCGACAAGAATTTAGAACACTTGGCTGGACGCAAATTCAATGGTCAGATGAATTGTATGCGTATAAACCTAAAGCCAATATCGAAGCCATCGAATTTTTTCGCAATTAGTTTTTTCATGAATTGTGTCGGATTTGTTTTTTCGATGCAATTGCAGGCTCAAACGGTTCCGATCGGATTTTACGAGGGCTTGATGGG
>JAYTMM010000269.1:0-3995 GCA_043728555.1 Pseudobdellovibrionaceae bacterium | reverse complement strand
GATTTGACTCGTGAAAAAATCAGCTTAGAGGACAATGCGATTTCTATTTTTTATCAAGATAAAACAATCAATGGTGAAAAGAAAAAAATTGGTATTATTAATTTCCCGTCGTTTTACGCAGACAATTCTCGTGGTGGCAGATCATCAGCAGCTGATATGAAAAAAATTATCGCTGAAGCTCGCGAGAAAAAAGTCGACGGTATCGTTGTTGATTTATCAACAAACGGTGGTGGTTCATTGGATGATGCTGTCAAAATCGGTGGTTTGTTTATTAAAACGGGCAACATCGTGAAATCAACTTCACGAACGGGTGAAGAATCACCATTGGCAGACGTAGACCCTAAGGTTGATTGGGGTGGTCCGCTGGTGATTTTAACTTCGAGAGTCAGTGCATCGGCGTCAGAAATTTTATCAGGCGCAATGAAGGATTATAATCGCGCCGTTATTGTTGGTGCCGATCACACATACGGTAAAGGCAGTATTCAAAATGTGCCGCAATTACCGTTTGATTTAGGTGCTATGAGAGTCACAATCGGAATGTTTTATACTCCGGGTGGTTTTTCAACGCAGCTTCGTGGTGTAGAATCCGATATTGTTTTTCCAAGCCCGTATCATTTAGATGAAATTGGCGAACAAAGTATGGATTATTCTTTGCCGCCTAAAAAATTAGACGCCTTTGTTTCAAAAGAAGGCTTTGTTGAGTCGGGCACAGGTCATTGGGATGTGATTAAATCTGATTGGATTAAATCATTAAAAGTTCGCTCTGATGATCGTATGTCAAAAAATACTGAATTTAAAAAAATCGCCGAAGATTTAGAAAAAACAAAAAAATCAGGAAAAATTATCAAAGTTTCTGAAATTTTAAAAGACAAAGGCGAAAAAGAGAAAAAAGTTAAAAACAAACGTTACGCCGATAAAAAAGAAAAAGATCAAGAGTATTTAAAGCGCCCAGAAATTCAAGAAGCTTCAAATGTTTTATCTGATTTGATTGTGCTTGAGGCGGGGAAAATTAAAGATCTTTCAAAAGTAACGATTCAGTAAATAAAGGTATTTTAATATATTTAAAAAAGGGTTGGAAAATTTCCGACCCTTTTTTTATATTTCAAAGATATTTTAACTAAGCAGCCTTTAGCCGATCAATACGATCCTGCAAATCAGGATGCGTCGACAATAAGGCCAGAAATCCTGTCCTGCGATTTGAAATTTGCATCGTAGCAACGGGGCTTTTTTCGGCCAGCAATGGCGCAGTTTCATTTTGTAATTTCATTAATGCTGCGATCATTTTTTCACGACCACCAAGGCCCACAGCACCTGAATCTGCACGGTATTCGCGTTGTCTTGAAACATAAGAAACTAAAAACATTCCTAAGAAATTAAAAATAACATCCAAAATCAAAGTTGCGATCATGCGAACCATCGGAGCCTTTTCTTCGTCAACCAATGTTGATAAAAAATGACCTGCAACTCGCGCCAAGAACATTCCAAATGCGTTCACCATACCTTGAACCAAAGTCATTGTGACCATGTCACCGTTTGCGATGTGCGCTACTTCGTGGGCAAGAACTCCTTCAAGTTCATTTCTGTTCATGCGATTTAAAAGCCCTGAAGATACGGCTACTAAAGAATTTGATTTACTTGGGCCTGTGGCGAAGGCATTCATTTCTTCGCCCTCGTAAATTCCAACTTCGGGCATTTTCGGAAGGTTCGCATGTGTTGCTAACCTGTGAACAGTTTGCACCAGCCACATTTGATCAGCACCATTCATTTGATTGGCATCAATAATTTGAACGCCCATCATTTTTTTCGCCATAAACTTTGAAAGCAATAATGAAATAAATGATCCACCAAAGCCCCACAGTAAACAGTAAATCATTAAGGATCCGTAACTGATTCCATTGCCGGCTAAATACGGGTGAATGTTAAATACATTTAATATAATTGTGATTGTGGCCATGATCAGTAGGTTCAGCGCAATCATGAAGCCAAAGCGTTTAAAAAAATTCATTGAATTCTCCTTTTTTGTTACTAAATAATGAATCCAGTTTAACAAAAGTCAAGCCTGCGGGAAAATAGATAAATACAGAGGTTTGTATTTACTTTTACGATGCTTCAGTTAAACTTTATAAAACCTTACAAGGAGATATTATGGCAAGCCCCGCATTGAATGAAAAAGTTTGGAATCGAATTAAAGACGTTACGACGACAGACACGATGTCAATCGAAGGAACAATAAATAAATCTGGAATTTTAATTTTGTTAACAATTTTCGGTGCTTATTTTGGTTGGAATGCTCAGTCGACAATTGTTTTAATTGGTTCGTTGATTGTCAGTTTAGTTTTATCGTTAATCATTATTTTCAGTCCTTCAAAAGCCGCATTTTTATCACAGCCCTATGCAATTATTGAGGGAATTTTATTGGGCTCAATTTCATCTATGTATGCGATGAAATATCCAGGGATCGTTTCAAATACTTTGTTTGCAACTGTAGGATGTTTTGTTCTGATGTTGGTTTTATATAGAACAAAAATAATTCGAGTCACTGAACAATTTCGCACTGTGATTGTCGTTGCCACAGGTGCAATTGCATTAACATATATTGTAAATATGGTGATGGGATTTTTTGGTTCAGGTATGCCAATGATTCATGAAGCGTCGCCAGTGGGCATTGCTTTTTCTGTCATTGTAACAGGAGTCGCTGCATTTAATTTGATGTTGGATTTCGATATGATTGAACAAGCACACGCCAGACAAGCCCCGAAATACATGGAATGGTACTGCGGTTTTGCATTATTAGTGACTCTTGTTTGGTTATACATGGAAATGCTTCGTTTAATGTCAAAATTGAGTAAAAAATAGTCTTAGCTCATTCAGAGTAATTGCCAATTTCCCTCGGTTTAAGTTAATATTTAGAACTTAATACTCGAGGGAAAACCGATGGCTAAAGCAATCAAAAAAAAGATTGTATCTAAAAAATCCGACTCAAAATTAAATTTGAAATCTAACTCAACATCTAAGTTAAAATCTGTCGAAAAATCGACTGCAAAATCAAAAGATAATTTCGGCGGTCTGGATAAAAATTTATTATTAACGATGCACAGTCACATGGTGAAAACGCGCGTGCTTGAAGAACGTCTCATTAAAATTTATCGCGCCGGTGAATCTTTTTTTTGGATAGGTGGTCCCGGCGAAGAAGCTTGGGGAGTTCCGGTCGGCATGCTTGTAAACAAAGGTCGCGGTCCAAAATTTGATTACGTCCATTTACATTATCGATGTTCACCGACATTGGTTGCCATGGGTGTTTCGATGTTGGATTCAATTCGTTTGATGATGAATCGAACGACAGACCCTTCAACGGGCGGCCGAAATTTTTCAAATCATTTTTCGATTCCAGAATGGAATGTCGCTCCGGTGACATCGCCTCTGGAAGTTCAATACCCAATGGCGTGCGGAACTGCGCACGCACAAAAAAGACATCACGCAAAAAAGACTAACAATAATAGCTCTAAAAATCCAATCAGCGTTGTGACGGGTGGTGACGCAGGAACTGCAGAAGGCGATTTCGCGTCGGCTTTGATTTTAGCTTCGCGCCGCGGACAAGAGCTTCCGGTTTTATTAACAGTGCAAAATAATAAGTGGGGCATTTCAACATCGTACGAAGGTCAGCACGGCGAAAATTTTATCGCCGATCGCGCACGCGCTTTTAATATTAAATCACAAGTCATTAATGGCAACGATCCAGTTGAAACATATTTGGCAGTTAAAGAAAACATGGATTACATACGCCAAACAGGAAAACCAGCGTTCATTGAAGCGATGGTTTCAAGATTGTACGGGCACTCATCGGCCAGCGGAGCCAACGCCGATCCGAATGAAATTGATCCGGTGAAAACGTTCGAGGCACGCTTATTAAAAGCAGGTTTAATTACAGAAAAAGATTCAGAAAAAATTTGGGCCGACTTTGAAGCAGAGGGCGTTCGTGCAACAGAAATTGCACG
>JAYTMM010000268.1:0-2946 GCA_043728555.1 Pseudobdellovibrionaceae bacterium | reverse complement strand
CCGACGAATTCCATTTGTTTTAAAATTTCACCGTATCTGTAGGGCTGCGCAAATAATAATTTTAAACTATCATAACCAAACAGTGTCATCTCGCCAATCAGAGTGATAAAATTTTGCATTTTATTTTTAATCGTGAAAAAAACCTGATCCATTCCATGAGCTGTTTTTAAAACCCAATCCGCACTCATAATTCAGCTCCACCTTTAAATAATCTGGGCACACGTTCGCCAACTGATGTTAACATTTCCCAAGTGATTGACTGTGCTGCTTCGGCCGCTTTTTCTGCAGATAAAAATTGACCAGCCTGATCGTAACCAAACAGTACGACTTCTTCGTCATCATATTTTTTATTTTGCGTGTTATTCTGAAGAATGACATCGGTCACATCCAACATTAAAAAATCCATACAGATTCTTCCAACGATCGGAACCAAATTCCCAGCGAATAAGGCCTGATTTTTATTCGATAACATTCTGTGAACACCATCAGCATAACCAATCGGAACAACCGCAATTTTTGAATCACGCTCTGCAATCCATTTTGCACCATAAGAAACGGATTCACCTTTTTTAACATCACGAATGTTATTTACGACTGATTTCAGACTCATGACTGGTTTTAAATTTAATTCAGAAAAAATATCTTTAGGCTGATAACCGTATAAAATTAAACCTGGTCGAAAACCCCAATTATTTTTTTGTAAATAATGATTTGATTCAATTTTAGAAACATTATTAATCTTCGCCAGACTGGCAATACCACCTGAATTTAACAAATGCGCAAACACATTCAGCGGTCTAAAAAAATTCAGTAATGATTCCATTTGATCTGTTTGTTTTTTTGATTCGCCGTTTTCTAAGTAAGCGTCTTCGCCGTTAAAAAAATGACTTAAAATTGCTTTTAATTTTAATTTTTTAGAATTTTTAAAATAAGCAAATAATAATTCAGCTTGGTCAGGATCAAAACCTAAACGATTCATGCCTGTATTAAATTTTAGATGTACATTGACAGCATCATCTGCAATCGATTCCAAACAATGAATCTGATCCCATGTGCTAACAACAGGGGTCATGTGATGATCTAAAATTTTTTGAGCTCCGTATTTATCAAATCCTCGAAAAACTAAAATATCAGCTTGAACACCCGATTTTCGAAGCAACAAACCTTCTTCGATCAGACACACACCCAAGTTTTCAACGCCGCATTTTTCAAGATGTTTTGCTATTTGAATGTCACCGTGACCGTAGCCATTCGCTTTAACCATGGGGCACAGAAATCTTTCGATGCCTGCCACTTTTTGAATTTCAAAAAAATTATGCGCTAAATGATCTAAATTAATTTCAGCAAACGTTCTACGAAATAGTTCACTCATACTGTCACCGTAAAATCTGGAGTATGCGCCGCTTGTGCTTTATAAATACAAATCTTATTACCACCCTTTTCTGAAATAAATTTCAGAGCATTGGTCGCCGATTGATTTAATTCTTCGAGGGAGCCTGTCAATGTTGGATATTCACTGATTCCCTGACTGACGGTGATTTGCAAACCTGACTTTGAAAATTTTTCCGCTTCTAGGGCTTGTCGCAAACGCTCGGCACGAAGAGCTGCGCCTTTGCGATGACAATTTGTTAATACTAACGAAAATTCGTTTTCAGCTGTTCTGCAAATGTAATCTGGTAAACGACTGGTCGCTTTGATTTGATCGGCGACTTTTTTAACGATTTCGTCAGCAACAAGTCGGCCGTGGCTGGTTTCAATTTCTAAAAATTTATCAATTTTAATTTTAATCACAGACAACGGCGAAAATGTTCGTTTCGATCTGTCGATTTCTTTATCTAAAATACGTTTATAAAAAAGTTCGTTATAAAAGCCGGTCAGACTATCTTCGACGTCTAAAAACTTGGGTTGTGATTCGTGAACCAAATTTTCATAGACCAAGCTCATCAATGAAAAGTCTTCAGCTACTGCAGCATCAATGTCTTGGGTTGAAACTAAAATACCTTCGACTGATTTTTTGATAATTAACGGCAAAAATTTTATTTGCTCGATCGAAAATTTATTTTTAAAATAGACATGCAAATTTTCTGGCAACACACCCAACAAAATTTGATCAACAAAAGTTTTATCTTTCTGCGGTATTTTATAGGACAAACCTTCAGACCAATTTTCGGGGACATTGGCGCTGGATACGCAAATCAGTGTTTGAATGGTCGGAACCAATTTCAGATACATCCACGACTGCGTTGGCGTTGCCTGATAAAACTGATCTAACAATTGTTCTTTGGATTCAGCCAATTTATAAACTGAAATACGACTTTGATAGGGTCTGACCACAGGACTAGCGCTGGCTTCGATTTGTTTTTCTTGCAAAGCCAGATGCCGATCTTTTTCTATTTGGTAAGCTTCAAAAATTTGCTCATTCTGATACGTACGGTACAACTTTTCACAAATCAAATCCGATGACATCAATATCGCATCCGACAACGCAGACATTTTTCGATCTGCAACGAAAACCACATTATATTTTCGATACTGCTTAAAAGCTGATAATTTATCAGTCGGTGATAAAATAATAAACTGAACCTCAGGTGAAATTTTTAAAACGTTTTCTATCAGGTCATGGGTTGCAATAATCAAAGTCTCAACATCAATGATCACAATATGACTCGGGCTCATCTGCATTTTCAAAATAAAATCAGCATGATCTGCAAAATAAAATGTTTGGTAACGTGCCGCTGAAAGACTTAATTTAATTTCTGCACCCAGATCCGCATCCTGCGAGAAAATTGAAATTAAAAATTCGTTCGAAAAATCTCGGATATTCACGATTTTTGTGGCCCTCGAATTTGTACTTTAAATTGATCCATGTTTTTTTCTGTTTTTTGAAATTGAATTTGTGGCTCTTCAATAATTTCAATATGACGATCCATTTTAAACTGCGTTGTG
>JAYTMM010000267.1:0-7707 GCA_043728555.1 Pseudobdellovibrionaceae bacterium | reverse complement strand
TGCATCATTCATTAAAAATAAAAATCGTATCAGGTGATGAATTTATTAATGATTTTCAAACGGCTATTTTCACAAAAACGATGGCTGATTTTAGAAATAAATACAGATTAAAAACAGACGTTTTATTAATTGATGACATCCATTGTATTGATAAAGCCAAAGGCACTCAGAACGAATTATTTAATTTATTTAACGATTATCAACAATCTGGCCGAAAAATTATTTTGACCAGTGACCGTGATATCAGTGAACTTAAAAATCTGGATGAAAGATTAAAATCCAGATTTTTGGGTGGATTGGTTTTAAACATCGATTTACCAAGCCAAGACAGCAAGAAAAAATATTTGATCAGAAAATTAAATGACTGCTTAATTTCATTGGATCTAAATATTATTGATCAGGTCCTGTCAAATGCAGGGTCTTGTTACAGATCATTGGATGGAATCATTTGTAGGCTTCAGATGTTAAAACGTCTGAACGGACGAATTGATGAATTGGTTATTGAAAAAATGTTCCCCAGAAATGAATCTGCAATTATTGAAAATTCTGGAACCGAAAGTATCGGGTCCATTTTGATTGCTACCGCAAATAAATTTGAACTGACCGTAGCCGAAATCAAAGGTGTTTCCAGAAAACGAAAAATCGTCGAAGCACGCCGTGAAGTTATTTTTAAATTGAAAAACGATTTAAAAATGGGAGTCACTGATATCGGACGGTTATTGGGTCGTGACCATGCGACGATTTTAAATGCTTTGGGTAAAAAGTAAGTTTTGAAATCGATTAACATGCACAAATCTAGTCTGGGCTGTCCCGAATCACCATATCTAGCAAAAATAAAATTAAATACCGAAGTACGACACACATGTTGTGGAATAGTTTTAAGCCTCCGTTAAAATTGGACTAGGCTTAGTCGGAACAAAAACGATATGATTTTATATAATAAAACGGAGGATATATGGCGACTAAATGCAAATTCTGCAATTCGACGAGTTACGGATTGGGCTGTTCAAAGAGTCCACATAAGCACCATGAACATACAGGTGTTGATGAAAAGCACTGTGTATTCTGTAATTCATCGAGCTACGGCTTAGGTTGTTCAAATAGTCCTACAAAAAAACATCAGCATGGTAGTGGTGGCAATAAATGTGTTTATTGCGGATCGACTAGCACAGGCTTGGGTTGTAGTAACAGTCCTCATAAAAATCACGAAAAATAATATTTTCTTATGAAGACTGAAAATAGATTTTGACCCGATTGTAGAACACGCTCTGTGCGTAGACATATTTCTAATAGAAGGATTTAAAATGAATTTTCGTGATCAAAACCTTGTTAATAAAAATAAATTATTTTTCGTTCGGCATAATATTAATTTTTATACGGATGAGAATTACACAAAAATTGATAAGCATCGAACAGAGCAGGCATTAACTGAAGCGTGGAATAAAAATTTTGTCTTAATCGATTATGGTGAATTCAAAGATATCGAGACCGCGTATAATCCAGCTTCATATAAAATAAGTAAATCAGCCCAAAGCTGTATAGTTAGATTCAATAATTTTTTAACTGAAGGCGGATTTATTGTAATCGCATCAAGCGCAACAAATCCCGGACAGTTAAAAGCCGGTTGGGTAGCACCTAATACTAAGCCGCGTTTAATTTCGACAGAAATAAATGAAACATATTGTTTTAAGGGTGTTGAACTAACCCCAAGCTCGATTGAAATATTTGATATCAGCACCGCACCCGGTTTATTTAGTGCTATTCCAAGGCAGCTTACCTTTTGTGAATGGGGAAGTGGAAAGAGGCAGTTTGAATTGAGTTATTTAAAAATTAAACCATCAGATCTAAAAATCACTGACTTCCATCACAGGCAGCTTGAGGTTCTCTGTATGGAATACTTGCGGACTTTTTTACCTGATGAAAAAAACAGATTAAGTAAACTAATGATGCCTATTGGCGGTTCGTTGGCAAATGTTGATATTGTTGGGATTGATGTATCTGGCAATGAAATTTTGGCACAAGTTACTTTTCATGAAGAGGAAGCTGGTAAAATTGATAAGTTGTTGTCTGCAATCACATCGAATCTAAGCAAGCAAATTAGAAATGGTTATTACTTTGGGAACATTAAGGCAGATCATAAAAATAATGATGGTATCTGCTATGTTAACATAAATGAAGTGCTGGATATGTTTGTTAAAAATGAAAAATCATATTTATATAAAATGCTTGGATTTTAATTAAACGATCAGTACGATTTAAATCGCTTAACTTTTTTAATTGCAGCAGATGCCTTTATATTAAAACAACAATAAACGATATCTAATTCCCTTTGCGCCCGCCCCAAGATGGGCCCACGTTCGAATTATTTTCGTTACGCGGTTTGTTTCGTTGAAATTTGCTAAAAGTCTTTGGCGCTTCTCCGGATTTAAGTGATTCCATTTTAGTCTGGGTCAATTTAACAAGAAGATTAGGTTTTGGTGCAGCGGTTTTTTTCATGAGTGTATAACTAGCATAAAAACTGAATTAGGCAAACTCGGATTTGGGCTATCCAGTTGTTTTCAGCGTATTTGGGTTTGAATTGGTTAATTTTTATAGGAAAAGCCTCTCAGTTGATATTTCTAAACCCTGAGGTAATGTAGCTCTGAAGTGCAGAACCTAAAAATCACCCGAATCCTACACGCTGGTTATATTTTTGAATCCGGTGGCAAAAATAATTCGAAAATTATTTTTGACCCCATTTTTGAAAATCCGTTCAGTCAAAACTGTACGGCGTTTCCGAATGTTGAATTTAATCATGCAGAAATTGTGAAACATCATTTCTCTGCAATTTTTATTTCGCATTACCACGATGATCACTGTTCTTTTGAAAGTCTAAATTATTTAAACAAGACGACTCCGATTTACATGTTCTGCGTGCATGATGAAATGTTTTTATTACTGAAAGAATTAGGTTTTAAAAATGTTCATGCGTTAGCTTTGAATCAAACTGTACAAATCAATGATTTTAAAATCACCACGCACCGAGCCCTTGATTCGGATGTGGATTCGATATTTCAAATTTCTGTGGCACAAAATTCTGCAAAAGATTTTAATATTTTAAATATCGTTGATTCGTGGATCGATGATCAAATTTTGGAACGTTTGCAAAAAACGTCATGGGATTTGATTTTGTGGCCATTTCAATCGCTGCGTGAAATTGAAGTCATTTCTCCAATCAGAGCATCGAAATCAGATCGAAAAATTCCGATTGAATTATTAGATCAATTAAAAATATTGAATCCGAAAATTATTGTACCCAGTTCATGTCAGTTTAAATTTGAAGATTGGTCGTGGTTTAATGGTGCTTTTTTTACATTGTCGTATCAGAATTTTTCCGAACAAATTTCAGTAATATTACCTTACGCACATATTCTGCGATTAAACCCCGGCGTCTCCGTTCAGTTTAGCACCGACGGATTTAAATTTTCTGAACCTCTAAATTTTCTGAAACCTCTAGGCAATCAAAATGCAGATTATGAATTCGATCCGAATTTGCAAGTACAAACAACGGCTGAAATTTCAAAACGGTTTCACGCGTTATCAGTGGATCAAATGCAGTTTGTTTTAGATTATTGCCAAACTGGGTTAATTCAAAAATACCAAACATTAGATGTCGTAGATTATTTTGAGAACAAACGAATCTGGAAATTGATGGTCTATGATCATTTGGGTCAGGCCTTTGATTTCTGCTATGAAATTTGTGGTCAAAAAATTTCTGCAGTCGAAGACTCAGAGACATTAGGGTGGTTGACCGAAGTTTCGGCCACAAAAATTTACGCGGCATTAAAAAATGGTGAATCACTGACATCGATGTATTTGCGTGTGAATGATATTTACTTTGATTCAGACACAGAATTTAAAATTGCAGAAGCCGATGTCGTCGAAGATCCGTTGATTCGTTGTTTATATAACGGAGAATTTGCCAGTTATCAAAAGGCTCAGCTGAGAAAAATTAAAGAACAACGCACTTAAAAAATAAGATAAAAATAAAAAAAACCCAAGTTTTGCAACTTGGGTTTTAAAAATTCTAATGTAAGTTTAGTGCTGTAAATAAATATTTAAAGAATAAATTTAATTAAAAAATTAAGTGAGCTGACTAGTGCTTTACAGTTACCTGTGTAGCTACTGGCCCTTTTTTGCCTTCACCTTTGATGAATTGAACTTTGTCGCCGTCACGAGGTGGTTCGCCTTTAATTTCAGTAACGTGGAAAAATAAATCATCTCCGTTATCTGGTGTTACGAATCCAAAACCTTTAGCCGCATTATAGAACTTTACTGTACCTGTTTCCATTTTTACTCCTGTTAAAAAACTGAGCTACAGATTAGCACAACGATCTACGTTTGGTAGCTTTATTATGTTTTAATCATCTATTTTTTGATGGCCCAGCGTAATTTCGCTGATTTAGACCGCGAATTGCTTCGTTGTTCTTCAGCTGAGGGGCGTATAAAGTCGCTGCTTGCCTGGGAATATTGTCCAGACCTTTGGCCTGCTTGGAATGATTTTTTAACTCTCCGGTCTTCGCCAGAGTGAAATGACAGAATAGCGACACGACCACCGTGGTTTAATATGTCGGGGATATCATTCAAAAACTGATCTAAAACTTTGAATTCATCATTCACGGCGATTCGTAAAGCTTGAAAAGTTCTGCGAATCGGGGCGTCGCCTTCGGCTTCTTTTACTTTTGCTGAAAAGCCTGAAATAACTTCACGAACTGTATCGACCAATTCAAGACTGGTTTTGGGTTTTTTCAGAATCAAGGCCCTTGCTATGACTTCAGCGCGCAATTCATCTGAATTATAATGAAGTAATTCGGCCAGTTCGTTCACTGATATTTTTTGAATTAATTCAGCCGCAGAAATTCCAAGACTAGGATTCATGCGCAAATCTAATGGAGCATTTGTTTTATAAGAAAATCCGCGTCCGGGGTGATCGATCTGCATTGATGAAATTCCAAGATCGGCCAAAATGAGATCGACTTTGGGAATATTATTTTCATTCAAAAATTTTTTTGCGTCTTTGAAATTAATCGCACCGATCAGCAGTGATTTTTCATCGAAGCCCAATTTTCTTAAGCGGGCTTCGGTTTTTGGTCTTTCGATCGGGTCTTGATCTAATCCAATCAATCGACCGTCGGGTAATAGTTTTGGCAATATGTGTGACGTGTGGCCACCGTAACCAAGCGTTGCATCAAGCGCAGTTTCGGAAGGTTTTGGATCTAAAATTTTTAAAATTTCATCCACGCAAATCGGTCGATGTGTTCCGACGGGGGTGGCTCCGCGCTGTTTTACTTTTTCGATATCGTCAGAATATAAATCGGGATTGTGTTCTTTGTATTTTTCAGAAAATTTCACAGGATTTTTGCCGCTATAACGAACGCGGCGTTGAGGTTTTGTGTCTGGATCATTTTCAGAAGTCATTTTCGTACATTAGACACAGAGATCGTTGTCAAACAAGTTGTTTCTTTTTGAGCGCGCTAAAATCATCTGGACCATTGCCAGACCTTTTGACAGTGCAATTTTTTATCAAAAGACCGAAAAGAAGTTCAGAGGTGCAACATGAGTACAACAGCAGCTATGAAGCAAGAATTTTTTTCTATTGATGAATCAAAGAGAAAAAAAATATTAAGACAAGATCGTCACAATGTTCAGCCCAGTAAATGTTTTTTCAAGACTGATTTTGAAAAATTAGAATTAATTAATATCAGTTCATTTGGCTGTGCTGTGATATTGACTGAAGAAAATTTTAAAAAAAATAGTACAAATATTGACAGTGGTCAAATTGAAGGGACTCTGATTTTTGAAAACTTTGAATTTCAAGAAATTAAACTTAAAAAAGTACGACATATTCAAGCTGGCTCGAACATAACGATTGCGTTCGAGTGTGTATCCGAACCAATTATGATTGATCGTTATTTTGCTATTTCACAAGCCTATGAAGCTTTAGAAAACGTATCAAAATCATATACTGAGTTATCTCAGATGCCGATTGACTTTAAGCAGATTATTTTTGAACTAAAAGAATTACTATTGAAGCTAAAAACAAATGTCGACCAAATTGAAAGTCAAATTGCAGTAGACAGTAAAAAAGTAATTAATGAATTTGAAATGACTGTTGCGGACGTTATTTCAGTGTATTTAAATCAAGCCATTCCACAATACTATTCAGCACTTCCTAAAATTTTTGCAAGTTGCGATTCAAAAACTATGGAAATTTGTAAAAAATTTGCTCGAGAACAAATTGGTCATTTGATTTACGGCGCACCATTTGCAAATCGAGCATATTTTAAACCAAGAGGTTATGCAGGTGATTACGAGATGATGAATCATTTGTATCGAGAAGAGCCAGTTGGTAAAACTTTGTTCGACAAGTGTCTGCATAAATATTTTGTTGATGAGCCGGCAGGCGAGGCTGTTAAAAACAGAGGCCAGTATCTATATAAAAAAATTTCAGAAGTTGTAGCAGCAAAAAAAACCGACATTAAAATTTTATCTGTTGCCAGCGGACCAGCTTTGGAGCAGCAACTATTTTTAAAAAATTGTAATGATTTTAAAGGTAAAAAAATCAGTTTTAATTGTATCGATCAAGATGAGGAATCTTTAAAGCATGCTCAATTGCAAATGAAATCAATTGATCGAGTTGTTCAATCCGGTTTTGATTTTTCATTCAGAAATTTAGCAATAAAAAATATTATTGTTCAAGGATTGCCAGAAAAAAATTATGATTTAATATATACGGCCGGTCTTTTTGATTATTTTACTGAACCTGTAGCGAATGCTGCTGCTAAAAAATTATTTGAGGCTTTAAATTCTGGTGGCAAATTAATTATTGGCAATTTTAGTAAAAATAACCCAAGCGTTCCTTTTATGGAGTTGGTTTTAGACTGGAATTTAATCTACAGATCACCAGAAGATTTGCTTAGGATTTTTCAAGACGTAACTCCTAATATAAATATTGAACAAGAATCTTTGGGTATTAATTTATTCGCAGTTATGGAGAAAAAATAAAAAATTTTGACGAAATTAGAAAACAGAATATTACTGTCGAGATAAAAGATATTTTATCAGTAATAGCTAATTTCATGAGTATTCCATTGTTCTTAGTATTCTGGATCGTAGACATATTTAACTATCCAGAGCATAAGTATTTTTTTGGAGTTCTTCGTTTATTGGTCATTCCACTGTTTTTTATATATCAAATTTTACTGAAAAAGGTATCAAGTTTTGAATCTTTACAAAAATCAGCAGCTATTTATATTTTTATTAATGCAGCAATTATAAATGTTATGATATTTATAATTGCTGATATTAGTTCAGGCTATTATGCCGGTTTAAACTTGATTGCTATTGGTGGACTGTCTTTTTTACCATTGACAAATATTTATTTTATAATATCTGCAATAGGTATATACGCTCCATTTTTTTTAATTTCGGCATTATTATTGCAATATTCACATGAAAACATAAATATTTTTTTGCAAAACACATTTTTTATCGTAGGAAGTCTTATTATTTGCGCTCTAATTCGATTTTTTAACGAAAAAATTCGAATGAAGCAAATAGCCGCCCAACTCAACCTCGAAGAAGAGCTCAGGCTTCGTGAAGAAATTATTAAAACAAAAACAATTGAAGCGACAAAACTGAATCAATTGTCAGCGCAATTTTCTCCGC
>JAYTMM010000266.1:0-8287 GCA_043728555.1 Pseudobdellovibrionaceae bacterium | reverse complement strand
CCCGTTCAGATATCAATTTTCAATACATCGTTTTTTTGAAGCTGATGGCAAATTGATGTTATGGGCATATAGCGAAAATTTCTTTTTGGGTTTTATTATTTTCTTATTGCTACAGTCATTGATCAGATCAGAATTGTTGTGGCTGTCTGTCATTGGTTGGTTTATTTCGAATGGTGATATTCACGTGTTTATTTCTATCGGTGCTGTTGCTGGTGTTTGCTTTGCGTCGTGCCGTAGGAATTTAAAATTAATTCCGTTGCTTGAATCTAAAATGAAAAAAACTTGGACTTATTTTTCAATTTTACAGCTATTAAGCCTTCTGTTCGCGGCAGTTATTAATTATTTTTTATATTTCAATTTGAAAAATTTCGGATTTTTTAATGCGACGATGAATGTGAATCGATTTGAATTTTTTATCTTAGCCGTTGTTTTACATCATTTGATTCAATTAGGCTTTTTTAGCATTTGGGGTCATTTTTATGCGCGACGAAAAATTGAACCTGCCGATTGGAAAGTATCGTATTCAACTGCAGATCTGTTTTCAAAAATGTCACTGAGTTCAGTTTTTAAAGCTGAATTAAAAACTTTGATCGAAGCTAAATTAAATGAAAAATCAAAATTGTTTGACGTCGCTGGTGTTCCTGAGCGGCTGTTGAAATTATCTGAAAAGGAAACTGAATATTTAAAAATAGGACAGACCTTTTTAAAATGAAATGTTTTGACTGTGACACTGGATTAAAATTGAATACAAAGGCCAAATCGAAAGAATGGCTTTGTCAAAGTTGCAGCGGAAAATACGTGTCTGTCAGCTATTTTTCAGAAATGATATCTGAATATGAATACAACAAGTTATTGTCAGAAATTAGCGTATCAAAAGTCACCAGCAGTCTGAACTGTTTTATTTGTACCGACCGAATGTTTAAGATTTTTGGCTTTTTAAAATCAAATGAAATTGAAACATGCAGAAAATGTAAAATGGTCTGGTTAAACGGCGGTGAATCTGAAAAAATTCAATCCGATCAAAATATCCAATTAAATAAAAAGTTAACGGTTCAAATGCCAAGTGCATTTGTGAGGCCCATTGATATTCGGCTGTCAGATGATGAAACATATTTTGTAGGTTCACACAGTTTTGGACGTTTTTTTAACTCTGTTATTAACCACACAATTTTAAGTTCAATAGCTAAAGATTATCCAATTGTTGCATTTTTCATTGGTCTAATTTTAATAGCCATTTTGTTTTTCATTTTTGTGTATTTCTTTATGTTTTTTAGATTTGTAGATTTTTTATTAATTATTCATCGATAATCACGCCTTAAGGCCAGCGGCCAGTTTATGAAAAATGATTGTCATTAATGCTTCCAGCTTTTAAAATAAAATGATGTCTGATGATGAAGTTAAAAAATTAAAAAGTGAAAATTCTTTTTTGCATTCAGAATTGCAATCAAAGCAAATCGAAGTGTCAGCTTACAAAAATGAACTGCTGAAGTTTTCGCAAAAACTGGATCAGTTGATGACGAAATCAAATGAAGATGTTCGAATTCTGAATCAAATTCATAAATATTTGGCGCCGACTGAAATGCCGCAGTTTCCGGGCTTTGAATTCAGCCGTAAATTTGTTTATGGGTCAAAATTCGGCGGCGACTATTTCGATATTTTTGAACATGATGATAAAATGAAATTTGGTGTGATTATTTCTTCGGCCACGGGTTATGCGATGTCGGCGTTATTTTTATCGTTGATTTTAAAAGTTTCTCATTTGATGGAAGCTAAAAAAGGTATGTCGGCGGCGCAGGTTATGGAGCACATCGGCACGGAATTGAAAAGTTTGGCTTCTGACAAAGATCAATCTCAAGCTTTGTATGCCGTGATCGATCGCAGAGATTGGACTTTTACGTTTTCAGCCGTGGGTCGCATTCAAGGTTTTTTTGTGAATCCTGGTGAAGCTTTGCAGCTGATTTCGTCAAATAGTGTTGGGCTGGGGCCCGCATTAAATCCAAAATATTCTGAAATTAAATTAAATCTAGAGCCGAAATCAAAAATAATTTTGGTGACAGAAGGGCTTATGGATATTTTAACACAGGACGAAATGGCAGCGATCATTCAATCGCCAAATATTAAATCTGTACATGATTTAAGAAATAATCTCATCGTCGCAGCCCAAGTAAAGTCGGGTCTAGAAAGTCCGCTCAGAGATCAGACTGTCGTCGTGATCGAAGTCAAAGACAGAATAATCAAGCTAGCCAAGTCTTAGTTCATTTGCTAAAAATAAGATTCACTTAATTACCGAATTAAAAAGCAAGGAATTTGATATGGCAGAAATTAATATTTACGAAGGTGCATTAGATAAAGGTTTAGAAGGCGTTGTCGCTTGTACAACGGCAATTTCATTTATCGTAGGAAATACTTTGAATTATCGCGGTTACACGATCGAAGATTTATCGCAAAATTCGACATTCGAAGAAGTGACTTATTTATTATGGAATAATAAATTACCGAATAAAACAGAACTAGACAGTTTTAAGGCAGATTTAAATAAAAATATGACTTTAGACGCTGGATTTATTTCTGTATTAAAAACATTGCCGACAAATGTTCACCCGATGGCATGGCTTCGAACGGCGGTTTCATTGATGTCGCATTGGGATTCGGATGCAAATGATAATTCAAACGAAGCCAATCAAAAAAAAGCCGTTCGTTTGACTGCGAAAATGGGATCGCTTGTAACAGCATTTGAAGCCATCCGAAATAAACGCGAAATTTTGTCTCCGGTTGCGGGTAAATCCATCGCGTGGAATTTTATGTACATGTTAAAAGGCACAGAGCCTGATGCAGACACAGTTAAATTATTTGATACATGTTTAGTATTGCATGCGGATCACGAATTAAATTGTTCGGCATTTGCAACGCGTGTAACGACATCATCATTATCAGATATGCATTCGGCGATTGTTTCTGCAATCGGTGCACTTAAAGGTCCGTTACACGGCGGTGCTAATGAGCAAGTCATGGTGATGTTGGCAAAAATTGGAACTATGGAAAATGCTCAGCAATTCGTAAAAGATGCCTTAGCCGCGAAAGAAAAAGTCATGGGCATTGGCCACCGCGTTTACAAAGACGGTGATCCTCGCGCTGCGATTTTAAGAAAATTTTCAAAACAATTAACTACAAAAATTGGTAAACCAGAACTTTATGAAATGTCAGCACTGATTGACGATACTATGCAAAAAGAAAAAGGCCTGATGCCAAATGTCGATTTTTATTCGGCGACAGTTTATCATGCAATGGGAATTCCAACAGATGTTTTTACTCCGATCTTTGCTGTGTCACGCGTGGCGGGTTGGATTGCACATTGTATGGAACAGTACGAAAAAAATCGTATTTATCGTCCGCGCGGCAAATGGCAAGGTCCTGAAGGTTTAAATTGGAAAACAGTTGATGCGCGCTAATTTAGTTTCAAATTTATTATTTGCAGCAATATTTTTGTTTTTGTCGGGCTGTGCAAGCCTGACAAAAGATTTATTAATAAACCCCGAAGTTAAAATTTTAGACTTAGTGGTTTCAAATATTTCAGCAGAATCCGTGACTGTAAATTTAAAACTAAATGTGAATAATCCGAATCCGATTCCATTAAAATTAGGCCAAGTCGGTTACAATTTAAAATTATCCGGCCAACAAGTCACTGAAGGCTTATTTGATCAAGGCATTGATATACCGGCCAGCGGTGCAAATGATGTCGTGATTCCTTTTACGTTTAAATATAATGCTGTCGAAAGTTTAGTGAATAGTTTCCTGAAAAAAACAATGACTAAAGATTACGAATTATCTGGCATGGCGAAAATGGGATTTTTCTCAGTTCCATTTTCTAAAAAAGGCGAAATTAATTTTAAGAAATAAAATCATTCTTTTTTTAACTATTACAGTGGCAATTATCTGCTACTGTTTTTATGTTGAGCCTAATTGGATTCAAACAAATACGATTTTAATAGATACGAAATTAAATAAAAATTATAAATTTGTACAAATTTCTGACGTACATATGAAAGTTATAACTTTTAAAGAGCGATGTATACTCTACAAAGTACAATCAGAAAAACCAGATGCTATTTTTGTAACTGGTGATCTGGTTTTGCCAGAACCAGATCTGGTCCAAGTGACTCAATTTTTAAAAAAACTTTCTGAAATTGCACCAGTTTATACAGTGAGCGGCAATTGGGAACACTGGGCTATTAAGCCAGCTCAAGAAATTGAAATTTATAAGAATGCGTCTGTGAATTATCTAAACAATTCGAATAAAAAAATGAATAACGAATTATGTATAATTGGTATGGATGATTATTTATCAGGAAATCCAATTTTTTTAAAAGCTATTTTAGGCTGCGAAGAAACAGTTTTTAAACTGGCGTTATTTCATTCACCTGAGTGGATCGATACAGTTGTTGATCAAGTTTTTGATTTTGGCTTAGCTGGGCATACTCATGGTGGCCAGATTCGGTTGCCGTTTTATACACCGATAACGCCTCCAGGATCAGGTAAATATATATCAGGATTTTACGAAAAAAATAAAAACAAATTTTATGTTAGCCGCGGACTCGGACAATCAGTTATTCAAGCCAGATTTTTCGCTCGCCCAGAAATTGTCGTGATTGATTTAATTTCCAAAAAGTGAAACGATAAATAAATGAAATATATTTTTGTACTTATGGCATTGTTTTTTTCAAAAATTTCTTCAGCCGATTGTAAAGAGTGGTTTCTAGATCAAAAATTAAATGTAGGTTCAGATACTTGTCTTGGTCGGTGCATTGTAGCTGAAGTTGATATGGCTACGTTTAGCTGTAGATCAGAATGTGAGGTGCTTTGTCATCCTAAGAAAACTAAAAATAAAAAGATAAAAAAACAGACTGCAGCTAAAAATGAAGAAAAAAATAACTCGGGTTCATTATACCCTGGTCTTAATGACGCCGAAAAAAAAATAGTTTCAGAAAATCCGTTAAAAGCTGTCGTTGTAGGTATTCAAAAATTTAAAGCAGAGCATATAGCGGATACATTATTTTCATATGGATCTATTGATGGTGAAAACGATGCAGCAAGGCACTTTATGTGGGCGGCATTAATGGCCAAAGAAATCGGTTCAGATCTAGCGACACAATTTTTGGATGCGCATGAGAAAAATCCCGATCAAAAGCCTGAGCAGCGAGCAATGGATCTTGCCAATAACCGTGAGGGGTTGTTGGCCTACGAGAAACTCAAAATAAAAAATAAACTTACAGATGAGGATATGATCAGCGAGTTCAAAAAACGTTATGAAGGCAATAATCTTTCGATATTAAAACCTCAGAAATTGGAATCAAAATGAGAGTAATATTTGTTATATTAACATTATGTCGATTTTCATACGCTGTAGAATATGATTATGAAAAAATTATGAATCAATATCAGTATATGAGCATATCTAAGGCTATGTCGACTTGGAGTGTTTCTGCCGCTGAACTTAAAAAAATATCAGCGTCCAATTTTAAAAATCTAACGTC
The DNA here is from genome assembly GCA_043728555.1 of Pseudobdellovibrionaceae bacterium. Taxonomy (GTDB): domain Bacteria; phylum Bdellovibrionota; class Bdellovibrionia; order Bdellovibrionales; family Bdellovibrionaceae; genus Pseudobdellovibrio. The sequence continues at coordinate 2,756 of JAYTMM010000266.1, read as the reverse complement.
TGAAAAAGAAAAAACTCAGTATTTAATTTATCTATTCCAAAACAAAAAATTTATTGGTGAAAAACGCAATTCTGTTATCGCAATATTAGGCGAACCAACGAGTTATTTTTTTAGTGAGCAAAACGCAACCTATAATTTATTGAAATTAGATCAAAATCAATGGGTCGTTAGCTTTGAAGTTTCATCAGATCAAATAGTTAGATCCATAAAAATTGCAAAAAAATGTTGTTACGAGGTTAAATAAATATGTCGTCTATCTTCACAAAAATAATAAATAACGAATTGCCATCATATAAAATTCACGAAGACGAATTAACGATTTCTATTTTGGCCTTGGATCAAGTCAGTCCTGGGCATGTGATTGTAATTCCGAAACAAGAAGTAAATCACTGGTTTGATGTGCCGGCTGATGCGTACACGCGTGTTGGTTTAAACGCGCAAAAAATTGCAAAAGCGATTCAAAAATTTTCAGGTTGTCCACGCGTGGGTACGATTGTCGCTGGGTTTGAAGTGCCACATTATCATCTGCATTTAATACCTGCGTGGAGTATTCCAGATATTGATTTCAAGCGCGCAAAAAGATTATCAGACGACGAAATGAAAAAAATTTCTGATGCGATTAAAGCGTATTTACAATTTTAAAATTTTTTTTAAAAGAAGTGCTTCCTGCAAAATCAACTATCCATGTATTTCCACCGTCCGTGTGGCTAGACCAGCGAGCAGTCACTCTCCGTGGTCTAGTTTTGTACATGTTGGATCGATAAACCGCTAAAGACTTTTAAAAACGATAACTATTTTAATCAGAAGAAAAATAATCTTCAAAACCATTAAAGTTATCGTTAAAAACTTACGAAAACGCACATGTCTATTGTGAGTCATCCGGATACCGTCCTTTCTCGGACGGCAGATCCACTAAAAGCTAATTCTGCGGGAAGCAGAATTAGCTTTTACATTTTAAATGCCAGCGAAATCGTATTTACAATTTTAAAAAATTTATTTAAACGCCATCATCAAACTGCCATTTTTTACTTTATCGATAACGTGTTGTAAAAAATCATCTTTGTTCAGCGCGAAACAACCCCAGCTGCGGCCGATGCGGCCTTCATTAGCGATCCACTGATCGGACACATAATCCGCGTAATGCATAACGATCGATCGCTCTTTCGCTTTTGAATTTGTCGGACTTAGGCCCTCAAGAAACAAAGAGGCCCCGTGTTGTCCTGTGTATTGTTCTTGAATCAGATATAATCCCAAAGAACTCATTTTTGAATCTTGAATATTCGAAAACTTTTCGGCTATTGTCTCGCCTGAATTTAATCCATGAGCAACTAAATATTTTTCGACTTGTCCGGTATCAGTCTGAATTACAATCATGCGATCTTTGCTGGAAGGTTTTCTGAAATCAACAAAAGTAACATAATTTTTATTCTCAATTTTAGATTCGTGTTCTGAATAATATTTCAAAAGTGTATCGATAGTGGATTTGGGGACATCGTTTTCCAAAGCAGATTTTTGAATATGCTCTGGATTAAAAGCCCAGCTGGTATTTGACAAAAAAAGCATTATTAAAAATAGTGTTTTCATAAAGCATAATGAAACATAACAAAATATTTGAATCGAACAATTTCGATACAGACTGGTCGCAAATTAGCTGTAAGTCCTAGTAACCTAGACAAAACTACAGTTAAGCTTCAATAATTATCACAAAAATTGTCACATAAATTCAGACGCGTCGATTCATCAAATTTTGTTATAGAACAGATCGAAATAATATTTTTGTGTGAAATATAAAATTCGGTTATTCTGTATTTGCTGTTCATACAGCGCGAAAGGAGGTGGTGTTATGGTAGAATCAATTGACATAACTAAGGCGGGGGTGGCGGCTGAATAAGTCGTCCTCTGTACTGTAAGGTAAAGGGGTATTGCACCTCTGCCGAACGTCAATGAAACTCAGCAATTGCGCTGGGTTTCGGGTCGGATCGGCTTATTAAATAAATAAGCCGATCCTCCTTTAATGCTTTTCCTTTTTTTTTCTGATACTTTTAAATCATGCAGATCCATCACTTTATAAATGGCGAATTCATATCTTCTGAAAATACGTTTCAAAAATTAAATCCATTCAATCAAAATATTTTATCAACTGTATCTAATGCGAATACGCTCAACATCATAAAATCCGTTCAAGCTGGGCAACTTGCTTTTTACGAATGGAAAGATTCGACTTTGGTGGATCGATTAGGCTGGCTACAAAAAATTAAAACCGAATATGTCAATTTTAAAAATGAAATCACAATATCTGAAGCCACAGATCAAGGTTTGTCGTTACAATTTACAGAACATTCAAATTTTAAAATCGGTTTACAAATTATTGACAGACTGCTGATCGAAATCAACCAACAGCTTGAATCCACAGAAAAAAATATTATATATACACCCGCAGGTTTGATCAGTGTTATTTTGTCATGGAATTTGTCGAATCGTTTATTTATTGAACGCGTGTTGGCTGCTGTTATGGCCGGAAATACTGTGATTGTTAAATGTTCTTCGGCGGCGCCGAACACAGGAAATATCTGGGCGCAGATATTAAAAAAAATAAATTTCCCCAAAGGCGTTATTCAAATTATTTATTCGAACGAACAAATTGTGAAAGATTTGTTGGTTACTCATCCAAGCATCAGAGCTATTTCGTTTGCTGGTAACCTAAAAAACGGATCTGATATTTTAAAAAAATCATCATTGTTGTCACATAATCATTT
>JAYTMM010000265.1:0-11735 GCA_043728555.1 Pseudobdellovibrionaceae bacterium | reverse complement strand
AGTTTAAATTTGGGTTTTAAAACAACGAATAATCCAACCGAAGTTGTAAATACCATTAAATTAGTTTTAATGATGACCGTATTAACATTGGCACCGGCCATTTTAATTATGATGACGGGCTTTACCAGAATTTTAATTGTGTTGTCATTTTTACGTCAAGCGATGGGTGTTCAGCAGTTGCCGCCGAATCAATTGTTGGTGGGCTTAAGTTTGTTCTTAACTTTTTTTGTGATGGGCCCTGCGTTTACTGAAATTAATCAGAAAGCCTTGCAACCCTACGTCGCGGGTACCTTAGGCCAAGAACAAGCCGTCGATAATGCGCTAATTCCTCTGCGCAGATTTATGTTCGCACAAACTCGTGATCAGGATTTAGCTTTATTTATAAAGCTTGCAAAAATTGATCAACCGAAAACACGTGCGGATGTGCCGACGCTGGTTTTAATTCCGTCGTTTATTATTTCAGAGCTAAAAACATCGTTTATGATCGGTTTCATGATTTTTTTACCATTTTTAATTATCGACATTTTAGCAGCCAGTATTTTGATGTCGATGGGTATGATGATGGTGCCACCGATTGTTTTATCGTTGCCATTTAAAATTATGCTTTTTGTTTTGGTTGATGGTTGGAGTTTATTAATTGGTTCAATGGTCAAGAGTTTCGGATAATAAAGGAAGTTGATAAAATGAATGAAGATATTGTTTTACAATTGGGTCAAGATGCATTGAAAACGATGGCGATGGTTTCTGCACCGTTGTTATTAAGCACATTAATTATCGGTTTGATCGTCAGTATTTTTCAAGCGCTGACTCAAATTAATGAAAATACCTTAACCTTTGTTCCTAAGATGATCGTTATCGGTATTGTGATTATTTTGGCGGGTCCGTGGATGATCGACGTTATGAAAACATACACGATCAATTTATTTGATAACATGGCAACAATTGTCAGAGGGCCCTAAATGTTTTCAATTTCGCAGTTGAATGAAATTCAAATTCTGGTTTTTGCGCTGATCCTGTTGCGTATGACGGCATTTGTTTTTTCTGCAGCGGTTTTTAACTCGCCCTCGTTTCCGGTCCATGCCAAGGTTTTATTTTCAGTGGTGTTAACAATGTTGATGTTTAAATCTGTAGCGACAAATAAAACCATCGCACAAATCAGCGAACAGCAAGATCAAATTTTAATTTTAGCAGTTATGGAACTGTTGATCGGTTTAAGTTTAGGTTTTTTAACACGTATTTATTTTTTCGCTATTTCAATGGCTGGTGAATTAATTTCAGTTTCAATGGGTTTGGGCCAAGCGCAAATGTTTAATCCAATGATGGGTAACATGGGTAATGCGATCGAACAATTTCTGGTTTTTTTGGCGACACTTTTATATTTTGCAATTAACGGACATCATAATTTAATTTATGGCTTAACTGAAAGTTTTCGTACGATTGAAATTGCCAGACTTTCTATGAACACAGAAGGCTTTGCTTCTGTTGTGTATCTGGCACAGAAATTTTTTGTCATCGGCATTCAAATCGCAGCGCCTGTTTTAATTTCAATGATTGTTGTTCAGGTCGGAGTAGGTTTGTTAAGCCGAGCAGTTCCACAAATTAATGTATTAACAACAACAGCATCAATTACTGTGGCTTTGGGATTCGTGATTTTATTTATCAGTTTACCGTTAATTATTTTTCAGCTCACGGGGATTATTGATTTAACGAATGCTGAATTTTTTAGATTTTTAAGACAAATATAAAATTGTTGATTTAACGTAAATTGAAATTTTTTTCTAGGAAGGAATAAAATTGTCAGACGATCAAGATGAAAAAACAGAACAGGCCACCGACTCCCGTCGCGAAGAATTTCGCAAACGGGGGCAGGTCGCGCAAACTAAAGAATTAGGCACAGCCATCATGTTTTTAGTGGCTGCGGGTTTAATTTATGTTCTGGGTCGTTATATTATGCAAAATATTGCAGAAGTTTTTGAACATATGTTTGGTCCAACAATGGTTCAGACTTTACATTCTGAAAAAATAACTGAAATGCTATTTTATACGGGTACAAAGCTGGTTGTTTTATTGGCTCCAATTTTATTAGCGGCGATGTTTATCGGAATTTTTTCACAAGTCATGCAAACCGGTTTTTTGCAAGTCGACGACGCTTTAAAGTTCGATCTGAATAAAATGAATCCTATCAACGCAATAGGTCGTATTTTTTCAATGAAGGGTCTGGTTGAATTTTTTAAATCACTGATCAAAATGATTATCGTTTTTACGTCGATGTATTTTTTATTAAAATCTGAAGTCAGACAAATCCCCTATTTGTCAGGATTTTCTGTGGGTCAGATTTTTACATATTTGGGTGCTGTTGTTTTTAAGTTATTACTGGGCACAGGAATTTTCATGTTGGTGTTAGCCGTAGCGGATTATTTTTTTCAGCGTATGTCGCTTGAAAAAGAAATGATGATGTCAAAACAAGAAATTAAAGAAGAACACAAATCACGAGAAGGTGATCCGCTGATCAAAGCACGTATCCGAAAAATTCAACGTGAAGTAGCCAACAGAAAAATGCTGACGGAAATTCCAAAAGGCGATGTGGTCATTACAAACCCGACTCATATTGCTGTTGTTTTAAAATATTCGGACAAATTGCCGGCTCCGCAATTAATTGCAATGGGTGGCGATTATATGGCCGAAAAAATCAAAGAAATTGCAAAGCTACATAATATTCCAGTGATTGAAAATAAACCATTGGCCAGAACTATTTTTAAGACAATGAAAGTTGGCGAAATTATTCCAAAAGAATTATTTGTGGCCGTAGCCGAAGTGCTTTCGTATGTTTTCAGACTTCGTAAGAAAAAATTTGCCAGATCACGTGCTGCGAAGCCATCAGCGAATTCTACAGTAAAAAATAAACGCCAACCCGGAATGGGAGTATAATTTATGGACCAAATTTTTCAATTCGTTAAAAAATTCGAAAAAATCACAAAGAATACCGATTTGTTTATCGCGTTCAGTATTCTGGCCATCTTAGGCGTCATGATTATTCCATTGCCACCGTGGATGTTAGATATTGCCCTGACATTTTCATTGGCACTAAGTATATTAATTTTATTAACGTCGGTTTATATCAAGCGAACTTTAGATTTTACATCTTTTCCATCGCTATTATTGATGACGACATTATTTCGTTTGGGTTTAAATGTCGCAACAACACGTTTAATTTTAAGTCATGGACACGAAGGTGCACAGGCTGCCGGCGGAGTTGTTCAAGCTTTCGGAAGTTTCGTTGTTGGTAACAATTATGTCATCGGATTTATTGTTTTCGTTATTCTTGTTGTTATTAATTTTATTGTTATTACCAAAGGTTCTGGGCGTGTTGCAGAGGTCGCTGCACGATTTACATTAGACGCCATGCCCGGTAAACAAATGTCAATCGACGCCGAATTAAACGCAGGAATTATTAACGAAGCCGAAGCCAAAAAACGCAGAAAAGAAATCGAACAAGAAGCTGATTTTTATGGAGCTATGGATGGTGCCAGCAAATTCGTTCGTGGTGATGCGATCGCTGGTATTATTATTACAATCGTAAATATTGTTGGTGGTTTATTAATCGGAATTTTACAAAAAGATTTAGATTTAGCAACGGCTGCAAAAAACTATACGATGTTAACAATTGGTGATGGATTGCTGGCGCAAATTCCTGCGTTAATTATATCAACTGCAGCTGGTACGATTGTGACTCGCAGTAGCAGTGGCGAAAATATGGGAACTGAAATCACCAGTCAGTTATTTGCAAATTCACGTGCGATTTATATTTCAGGCGGAGTACTTGGTGCGTTGGCATTAATTCCAGGTTTACCAACGGTGCCATTTTTAACGATGGGTTTAATTTTAGCTGCGTTTGCGTGGACTGTCGATCAATACTCAAAAGAAAAAACAACAAACGAGCGTAAAAAAATTGAACTTGAAGCATCGACTCCGAAAAAAGAAAGTTTAGATTCAGTTCAAGCCGTTGACATGTTGGAACTTGAAGTCGGTTATGGATTAATTCGTGTGGTGGATTCTTCAAAATCAGGTGATTTATTAGAAAGAATTTCTTCGATCAGAAAACAGTTTTCACATGATTTAGGTATTTTAGTTCCCAGCATACACATTCGCGATAATTTAGCATTAGCTCCAGGTGAATATCGTTTTCTGGTTAAAGGAAATAAAATCGGTGGAGGAAATTTAAAACCAGATATGTTTATGGCGATGGATCCGGGTAACGTTGCTGAACGCATTGATGGAATTCCAACCAAAGAACCTGCGTTTGGTTTAGATGCTGTTTGGGTTTCATTATCACAAAAAGACAAAGCCGAAATGGCAGGTTATACCGTTGTTGATTTATCAACAGTGATTGCAACACATATCACTGAAATGATTCGAACACATGCGCATGAATTATTAGGTCGCCAAGAAGCATCTGCATTGATCGAAAATTTCAAAAAAACACACCCAAAAGTTGTCGAAGATTTAATTCCAGAAAATTTATCATTGGGTGGTGTTGTTAAGGTTCTGCAAAATTTATTAAAAGAACAAGTTTCAATTCGTGATTTATTAACAATTTTTGAAACATTGGCTGATGAAGCTGCGCGGACAAAGGATTTAGATTTATTAACTGAATCCACACGCAAACAATTATCACGATCAATCACTTCGAAATATTTATCTGAAACAGGTGAAGTGAATGTGATGACCTTTGATCCCAAACTTGAAGAACTGGTTTCAAGTTCGTTGTTACAAACGGAACAAGGTGTGCAGCTTGTGATGGATCCGCAGTCGGCTTCAAAAATGATTTCAAATATTGCAGATCAAATCGAGCGTCATCCGGAGATTGCGGGGCAACCGATTTTATTAACTAGCCCGACAGTGCGCAGACATATTTTTAAATTGGTCTCGCGATTTATTCCGCAGTTGATTGTTCTTTCGCACAGCGAAGTTTCCACAGATGCACAAGTACAATCGGTGGCAACCGTGGGTTTAATTTAACGTTATTTTAAAATTTATTTTTAATTTTTTTAGACAGAATAAAGGTGAAATATGAACGTAAAAAAATTTGAAGCTCGCACGATGAAAGAAGCCTTAGATATGGTCAAGACCCAATTGGGTCCGGATGCTGTGATTTTGTCTGCGAAAGAAATTACCAAAGGTTTTGGTTTAGGCGGTCTGAAAAGCATCGAAATCACAGCGGCCTATTCTGAAAATATTCTAAAACAAAAACAATATGTGCAATCGCGTATGCCTGAAAATGATAAAAACAGATTTGATCAAATGTCTGCAAAATCACAAAAAGAAACTATGCGAAAATCGTTTGAACAAAAAACGCTTTCACGTAAAGCGATCGAACAAACATTAGCACGTACGCAAACGGCAACTCAGTATGCGTATGTTCCACAAAAAACGACGGGTTATTCAGGTGCTTCTGAAAAAAGATATATCGACATTGAAAATGAAGTTTCAACACGACCGAATTATGCGACCGGTAATGTTTCAGCAAAAAACACTGTCGATGCACAGCCGTTGACCCAGCAAGCACAAAAATCGTGGAACACAATGGAAGTTCAATCCTTAAAATCTGAAATTGATCAACTGAAAGAAATCATGGGGCAGTTTAAGCAGAATATGTCACAAAACAACATGCCACAAAACTTTGTTCATTCGCACCCGGGCGCAGAACACGGTGTGCATTTTAATTTAAACACGTTTTATACAAAATTGGTGAACAAAGGTTTATTACCCGAAGTCGCAGCAGATATTTTAGTTCAAGCGCAAACGCAAATTGATCCTGTAAAATTAAATCATGAACAATACGTCGAAACTTGGATAGGTAAATATATTTTAAATTCAGTACCTGTTGTTTCCGGCGGATTTGAACAATTTCATTTATTTATGGGCCCATCAGGCACAGGTAAAACCACATCAATGGTCAAACTGGCAAGCCAGTTGGTTTTGCAAAATAAAAAACGTGTAGCATTGATTTCAACTGACACAGTCAAAGTCGGCGCTGATCAGCAAATGAAAATATTTTCTGAAATTTTAAATTTGCCATTTATATCAATTCGCACGCCTTCAGATTGGAATAAAATAATTCCTCATCTGGATCAGGTCGATCATGTGTTGGTCGATTTCGCCAGTCTGAGTCTGCGTTCAATGGATGAAATTAATTATATCAAAAAAATGATGCCGCCGATCTACGATTCGATCAGAACTCATTTGGTTTTGTCAGCAAAATCGAAAGACAAAGATTTATTAGAAACCATCCAAAAATATGAAGCGCTAAATATTACCGATTTGATCGTGACTTCGTTGGATGAAGCTACGCAATTTGGTTCAATTTATAATATCGTTCGCAAGCAAACAAAACCACTTTTTGGTTTTGGTATTGGCCCCAAAGTCCCCGAAGATTTTGAACGCGCAACGGCCGAGCGAGTTTTAGATCTGATTTTAGAATTAACACGATCATCAAAACAGCAGGATCAATCACTATGAAATTAATTTCAATAGCTTCGGGCAAGGGTGGCGTGGGCAAAACTACCCTGACTTGTAATTTGGCGGTCGCGATGGCCGAGCAAAATAAAAAAGTATTAATTGTTGATGGCGATTTGGGAATGGCGAACGTCGACATATTTTTTGGTGTGCGCCCCAAGCACACTATTGAAGATTTATTGAATGGGATCTCGATTGACCAGTGTGTGACTCCAGCATTAAAAAACGTAGATATTTTAGCTGGAGGCAGCGGTTTATATAATTTAACACAAATGAATGCTTTTCAGCGACGCGAATTGATGAATCAAGTTTCTGAATTAAAATTTAAATATGATTATGCATTGATTGATACGGCGCCAGGTTTACACGATTATGTGTTACATTTAAATTCAGTGGCCGATCAATGTTTGATTGTCATCACCCAAGATCCGTCCAGTTTTGCAGATGCTTATGCACTGATAAAAGTGATGCATCAAAAATATAAAACGCAAAATTTCAAAGTTGTCTGTAATTTAATAGAAGAAGCTAACGGGGATTCATTGTTTGTACGATTTTCAGAAGTCGTTGAAAAATTTTTGCCGGTCAGACTCAGTTATTTGGGAAGTCTTCCGCAAGATCCACAGCTTAAAAAAATACAACAAATGCAAAGATTGGTTTTGAGACAAGATTCTGTGGTTCCGTCAGCAAAAGTATTTCGTCAATTCGCGTTTGATCTTTTGTCAGAAGCAAATCCGATCAACTTCAAAGATGTGCTATCTAAAGGTCTAGAGGGTATTTTTAGCCCAGTCGCAGGTCATGCCTAATTGAATATTATTTTAGTATCCGGTCCAATATTTATTTTTGGACTTTTATAATTACTTTTAAACACGCAAAATAGATATATATCAGTTGTTCACTTCAGAGGGGAATTTGGATGTCAAAAAACGCTGTTGCATTAAAAAAATATTCTAAAAATGTTGAGCCCAAAAAAGTTATTCAACGTGATCAAAAGAATGAACTTATCAAAGAATATGCGCCGCTGATTAAATTCATTGCGCAAAAAATTGCTGTGCGATTACCACCGAATATTCATATTGATGATTTAATTTCTGCAGGATCAATTGGTTTGATGGACGCGATTGATAAATGGGATCCAACTCGTGATAACAAATTTAAAACATATGCCGAATTTCGTATTCGTGGAGCCATACTGGATGAATTAAGATCGCAGGATTGGGTTCCCAGATCAGTGCGCGATAAATCAAAAGCACTGGACAGGACAATCGCGGCACTTGAATCAGATTTGGGTCGCTCACCGACGGACGAAGAAATTTCTGACAAATTAAATATGCCAATCGATGAATTTCATGGATTAATTAACCAAGTTCGTCCGGTCAGTTTATTATCTATTGATGATCAGCCGACATTCAGTGATTCAGACAAAAAATCGATCGCCAATCTTTTGGAAGGCGCAAAATCAAACAGTCCTTTCAACCAATTAAATGTTAAGGTTGTTAAAGATGTCGTTGCAAAAGCTATCGAAGAACTTCCAGAGCGCCAAAGATTAGTTTTATCATTATATTATTTCGAAGATCTAAATTTAAAAGAAATCGGCCAAGTTTTACGAGTCACCGAATCACGTGTATCTCAATTGCATGCACAGGCTGTTGTCAGACTTCGTGCAAAACTTGCTATATCGATTGAAGCTGGCGAATTAGAAGCGATTTAATTTTGTTTCTAAAAATAAACTATGTCTAGAGATCTTAATGTCGATCAAATAAAAAAACTGTGGATTTTGGATTTGATTATCCAGAGCGGCAGCCTTAAAAAAGCAGCGCTTCAAGCCAAGGTATCACCCAGTGCAATTTCGCAAACACTGACAGCGCTTGAAGCTTCATTCGGAAAACCATTATTAATTCGTGAACGGGGATCAGTAACACCTACCGCAGATGCGCATGCAATTTTAAATATTGTGCGTCCGGCCTTTGCCGCGTTCGAACGTCTAAAAGATTTAAATAACTTACCAATTCCAGAAATGTCTTGGTTAAATTTTGGAACCTACGAAAGCGTAGCTATCGATATTTTACCCGGATTGATTCATACCTTTCGTGAAAAATTACCCAAAACTCGATTGGGTTTAAGAATCGCCAGAACAAATCAATTATTAACTATGGTTCGTAAAGGCGAGCTGTGTTCGGCTTTAATCACTGAGGTTGATGATCTGGATCGATTTTACAAAAAAGAAATTTATAATGATCGTTTGGGGCTTTACGTTTCAGCAAAGCACCCTATTGCGCAACTAGGTTTTGGCGCAATAGAAAAATTTGGATATGGATCTTTGTCGCCGTCTAAAGACGGATTGCCCAGATATTTTTTAAAATTCTTAAAACAATTAAATTCTATCAAGCCCACAGTATCTTGCGAAAGTTTTGAAACACTTCGCAGCGCAGCTGCGGCAGGTTCCATCGTTTCAATTTTACCAAAGCGAGTCGCCGATCGTTTTGATGATCTGATAGAAATTACACCGATGAAAACTTTCAAAGATTTGGGAGAACATAAATTGCTCGTCGTCAGTCAGCTTAGCTGTGATCGTGCTGAGACTGATTTTCTAGCTTCAGAATCTGAAAGATTGCTGAATAAGTAGATTTATCAGTTCTTAACCTAAAAGTAAGCCAGTCTAATCAATACTTTTTTAAATTCACTTGTTATTTCTGTTCTTGCGAATACACGCAAATAAAAACGGAGATCACTTATGAATACAATGAATAAAACATGGCAATTTGCACTTATCACACTTGTTACTGCGCAGTTGGCTCAAGCACAAATAGCACCCAAAAAAGCTCAGGGCACAGTTGTGATTATTGCGCCAACAGCTTTAAACGGACCAACGAATCAAGGCATTTGGTTTGTCAACCCAATGACAAAAAAGTTTTCTTTGCAATTGCCAACTCTTCCGACGAATCAAGTTTACGAAGGTTGGGTTGTTGATGATTGCACAGGTAAAAAAACTTCAACAGGAATTTTTAGAGCTCAAGGATCAGTTGACTCTGATGCTGCCGGAAAATACGCAGGCCCACTAAGTTTGAATTTCCCTGCAGTGCCGGGTTCTGATTTCATTACATTAGGTAGCGATATTACAGATGGATCACACAATGTTGTGATCACTGTTGAGCCGTACCCAGACATGGATGAAAATCCATCAGGCGTTGTTGTGTTAAAAGCAAATATCCCTGCGCAAACTAAAATGGGAACTCAGATCACTTTAGAAAATGTACAAAAATAATTTAACAAAAAACAAAAAGGAAAATAAAATGAAAAAAATTATCGCCGCAGCACTTTTAATGTTCAGCGCCGTCGGTTACACGCAAACAGCTCAAGTTCGAAATATATCACAATATAATCTTGAACAGGGCGTGGGTCTGAAAGGTTATGATCCGGTATCGTATTTCACAGAAGGTGGTGCAATTGCAAAAACTGGTCTTAAAGAAATCACATTAAATTATTTAGGAGTCCAATATTTTTTTGCAACATCTGAAAATTTGAATTTATTTATGACAAATCCAAATAAATACGAACCAACGTACGGTGGGTTTTGCGCTTACGCGATGGCTTCTGGAGCCAAAGTTGATATCAATCCGATGTTATTTACTATTCACGGAAATCGCGCACACTTTTTTGTTAGCAAACGTGCCAAACAAAATTTTGATGCAGATATCGAAAGATTTGAAAAACGTGCAGATGATTTCTTTTTTCAGATTTCAGGCGAATTACCTAGAAAATAATTAACCACTCATTTATAGGGGGATAGAATCATGAAATTAATTAAGATTGTTTTATTGTTTATGATTCTGTCTTCGTGTGGTAATTATTTTGTTCAAAAAAAAACAGATGCGAATATCAGCTTCAGCGCACAAGAAGAACTGTCGGGCAGTTTTAAATCGGTCACGGCAGTTATCTTTGCACCAAAATGTATAACATGTCACCAGCAGTATTCAGCGTACGCTGGTGTTATTCGTGAATTATCAAATATTCAAGCGGCAGTCACAGCGAATCGTATGCCCAAGAACGGCCCATTAAGCGAATCTCAGAAAAATATTTTATTGGCTTGGATTGATAAGGGTGCTCCTGAATTTACAAATCTACCATCAAGTCCTATCACTCAAAATCCTTTGTCTACGAATTGGAATTCAATTTACGACAATATCGTGTCCGTAAAATGTTTAGCCTGTCATAATCCGAACGGCCAAGCCAAATTTTTAGATTTATCATCTCGCGACAGTATATTAAAAAACGCAAATCGTGTTTTTGGTAATGGCGAAAAATTATTAAATTTAGAAAATCCTGATCAAAGTTATTTATTAACCATTGTTCAAGATACTGATGAACCCATGCCGCCGAAATCTTCGAATATTTCTAGGCTCAGTGAAAACGATGTCAATATATTGAAGGAATGGATTTCAAAAGGCTTGGCCGAATAATCACATTCCCATCGCAGTTTTTATTTTTTGAATTAAACGGACTTCATTCTGCCTGACGGCTTCGCGTGAAATTTTATATTTTTCGCCAATCTCTTGTAATGTCAGCGGTTCGTCATTTAAAATTCGTTCAGCTAAAATAATTTTTTCTTTTTCATTCAACGAATCATGAATTTGATCGATCGCTGATTTTAATAATTGAATTTGTTCTTCCAGCGCCATCTGGTCATCCAGTGGTAAACTGCCGTCATCTTTTTTTAATAATGACCCCAGTGACACAGATTCATCATCGCCAATGGGTTTGTCTAAACTGATATCGCGACCGGATAAGCGCTTTGTCATTTCAACAATTTCATCTTCGGGAATTCCCAATTTTAATGACAGTTGTTTTAAACTTTCTTCGGACATCATTTTTTCAAGATCTTGTTTTTGACGCTGTAATTGATAAAAAAGTTTTCTTTGATTTGCAGTTGTGCCGATTCGAACCATTGAAAATTGTCGCATCAGGTATTCTTGAATATATCCGCGAATCCACCACACGGCGTAGGTGATCAGTCTTGCGCCTTTGTTCGGATTATATTCTTTCACGGCGTGCATCAGGCCAACGTTGCCTTCTTGAATTAAATCAATCATACGCGAAGAAAATTTTGCGTACTCGGCTGCAATTTTCACAACGAAGCGTAAATTGGATTGAACTAATTTTTGTGCTGCCGCCGGATCTTTGGTTTCAAAATAACGTTGAGCAATTTTTTGTTCTTCGTCTTT
>JAYTMM010000264.1:0-2387 GCA_043728555.1 Pseudobdellovibrionaceae bacterium | reverse complement strand
GCGGCGCAAACCAAAATGGCCGCCGTTAATCCTGTGCAGAAATTTAAAACCGACGGAGTATCAAGACCTAAAAATTTTGCAGCGAAATAGGCTGCAAATGCGCCGACCATATAAATTTCAGAATGTGCAAAATTAATCATTTCAAGAATTCCGTACACCATCGTATAGCCCAAAGCGATCAAAGCATAAATGCTTCCAACGCTCAGGCCATTTAATGTGTGTTGCAGAAATTCTTGCATCAAAATTTATTAAATATTTTAGAAAAAATTACGGATTCACTGTTGTTACGTATTTGTATTCAGGGCCTTCGACTTTAACAACGACAGCACTTTTAACAGCATCACGATTTTCATTCATCGACATTTTACCAGTTACTCCGTGAAAATCTTTGATCTTTGTCATTTCTTCACGGATTGATTCACGAGTTAATATTTTATTATCCGCAGATGCTTTCGTCATGGCTTCCGCCATCATATACGTTGCATCGTAAGCCAATGCGGCCATCACATCGGCGTCTTCTTTAAATTGAGTTTTAAATTTTTTAACGAAGTCCACAGTTTTTGGATCTGTTGATTCTGTTGTGTAATGATTTGAAAAATAATGGCCGTTGATGGCGTCTTTGGCAATTTTATACAAATCAGGTGATGACCAACCATCACCGCCCAGCATTGGTTGTTTCATACCAAGGTCTTTTAATTGACGAGCCAACAAGGCCACTTCGTTATAATATCCCGGAACAAAAATAGCGTCTGGATTTTTAGCTTTGATTGCAGTTAATTGAGATTTGAAATCGATATCGCCTTCTTGGTAAGAAATATCAGTGACGATTTCACCACCCATTTTTTTAAATTCAGAAATAAAAACATCTGACAATCCAACCGAATAATCGCTTTTGATATCTCGTAAAATAGCAGCTTTTTTCATTTTTAAATTTTCAGTCATGAATTTCGCCATCACATAACCTTGGAATGGGTCGATGAAGCAGGCTCTGAAAATATAATTTCCTATTTTCGTGACTTCGGGATTTGTCGCCGATGATGTCAACATCACAATTTTATTTTGCTGAGCCACTTGGCCACCGATTTTTGATTTGCCAGATGTTGCTTCGCCGATGATGGCGATCACGTTGTCTTGGCTGATCAGGCGATTAACAACGGCTAATGTTTCATCGTTGTCAGATTTGTTATCGTAATTGATGTGTTTAATTTTTTTTCCGTTAATTCCGCCAACTGCATTGATTTCTTCAACGGCCATATCGATACCGCGTTTTTGAAAAATACCAAACGTTGCTGTTGCACCCGTGTTAGAGCTGTATGAACCCAATAAAATTTCATTATCGTTTGCTTTTTTTGTGCATGACGATGTTAAAAAAAGACCTAAAATCACCAATGGTAAAGTTATTTTTTTCATGACTTAATTTCTCCTGTTTATTTTTATATAATCTTATCAAACTAAACAGATAATGTTTTAGCAAGCTGAATTAATGTCACGTCGCCGTGTTTTTCATTTTTCGTGACAACATCAAGACTGATTTCTATTAAATCTGCGCCGCGATTTCCGATCATGATATTTGATTTGCCAGAAATTAAACTTAATACCGCCGCAGAACCTAATCGTGAGGCTAAAATTCGGTCGTGGGCGGTGGGGCTTCCGCCGCGCTGTTGGTGACCTAAAATACAAACCTTTGCATCAAGACCTGATTTTTTTCTGATCGCATCTGCAAGATCATAGGCGCGTCCCGGTTTTTGTCCTTCGGCGGTCACAATGATGCTGCTGGTTTTTCCGCGTGCACGTGATTCTTTCAATCGATCAATAATTTTATCAACAGGTAAAATATTTTCAGGAGTCAAAATTTCTTCGGCTCCACCAGCGACACCAACATGTGAAGCAATGTAACCTGAATTTCGTCCCATGACTTCAACGATAAAAACGCGATCATGACTGTCGGCAGTGTCACGAATTTTATCAATCGCATCCAAGGCCGTATTGATCGCCGTATCAAATCCAATTGTATCGTCAGTGCCGAACACATCGTTATCGATCGTGCCGCAAATTCCGATCACAGGAATTTTATGTTCAGTAAAAAGGGCTTGAGCTCCGCGAAATGATCCATCGCCGCCGATACAAATCAAACCTTCGATGCCTGCTGATTTTAAATTTTGCGCGGCTTTGGTTCGGTATTCGGGTTTCAAAAATTCAAGCGAACGGCCTGTTTTTAAAATTGTGCCACCGCGCTGAATGATATTCGCCATATCGCGCATCAACAGAGGCACCATTTTATTTTCGATCATGCCGACATAGCCTTGCATGATGCCGATAACTTCAATATTTTTTGTGACTGCTGTTCTGACAACAGCACGAATGGCTGCGTTCATTCCGGGGGCGTC
>JAYTMM010000263.1:0-3588 GCA_043728555.1 Pseudobdellovibrionaceae bacterium | reverse complement strand
TTGAATAATTCAGTTAAATAATTTTTATTTGTGAATCAATGCGCCCAATTAATGCACGTATTTGTGTACTAAGGAATGCTTTAACATAATTGATAATCGATATTCTCATAATTTTTTCATATCGCTTACGGACTACAAGTAGCTGATATGGAGATGTTTTCAAAGTCACCATCTTTTTCATTGATTGGAGCAATATTCATAATAAAACCTCTATTCTCAATACCATTACATGTAACACGTGTAAATGATCTGGCCATGTATGGAATAATTTTTTTATTTTTCTTGCCTAGGTAAGATATAGTACATGAAATTTCAACATAGTTTTCGTTTTTTACAAAATCAACACTACATAAGCAGTTGTCTGGCAACTTTGTTTTAATAATATTTAGATCCATTTTTGTTGAGTTG
Organism: Pseudobdellovibrionaceae bacterium; assembly: GCA_043728555.1. GTDB lineage: Bacteria > Bdellovibrionota > Bdellovibrionia > Bdellovibrionales > Bdellovibrionaceae > Pseudobdellovibrio. Next base: position 3,180 of record JAYTMM010000263.1, on the reverse strand, counting down.
TAAAAAAAGTAAATTTTTTTGTTTCATGATCTGTATCAATTAACTTTACTTCAACAGACTTTCCGGATGCTAGTGAAGATATGGCTAGCATTATTAAAAAAAATATTTTCATAAGTAAACCTCTTTCTACATATATGTATCGGCAGCATTTCGAATAAATTTAAATATAGAACCACCAAACAAAAACCTCACACGACTTAGGTGCGGTTGCAACTTCGACGGCATTTAAAAATATATATTTGGTTGAACAATTTTCGTCGCAGTATCTTTCGAATGTGGTGTTGCTGAACAGAAATTTGTAATTTGATTTTTTGGTTTTGACTTCGGCTAGGTAGGTGTCGGGGTCTATTTTACGGGCCATATAAAATGTGGATGTATTTTTCACAAAGCAGTATTTATCTTTGATGTTCAAAAGTTTCTGAAATGATTCCAGTGCGGCTTTGTCATTCGGATTTTTAATAAAATCATAAACAAGTCCAATCGCCAGATCTAAGGCGGGGTCAATATTTTTTGATGCTAATAATTTTGAAAGTTCCGGATCGACATCGTTTAAAATAGATTGTCTGACTTTCAGAACATTTTTTGGATTTTCAGTTAAACCGTCGCTGATAATGCTGGTGAACGCGGACAAATTTTTTTGATAATTTGTAGTGATCATAGTGCAAAAATGGCTGTTGATATATTCTGGATCAAGGGTCGTCCAGCATTTCATTTCAGTTTGAGATCTTGCTCCTTCATGTTTATACATTTTTTCAAATGGATCGCTGGCATTGGCGTTTGCGATATGAACAGCTGTTGCGATGATGATAAATATTATATTTTTCATGGGGTCTCCTTTGTGTGTATTTGTTGTGGAATTCAGTATTCAATAAATTGTTGTCATTGAAGGTCATTCGTTTTTTGAATAATTTAAGTGTCTTAAACCGAGACGGTTTTTAAAATATTTTTTTGAATGTCCTTAATTGTCTGTCGAATTGGTTATTCTAAGGTCAGTGTTTTAACTGAAAATATAATAAATAGAAGGAGTTCTTGTGCATATGAAAAACAAAGTAATTATAGGTATAGGTTTTTTGGTTCTGAATGGCTGCGCGAATATGGTTCCGACAGCGATGACAAAGGTCATCATTGATAAATCATATTCAAGTGGTCGACCTGATTGGATGGAAAATCAAAAAGACTCATGGGAAGAAAAAGAATCCGTGTATTTCAAAACGACTTATACAATTCGTGGTGATCAGCGTGTGAATGCGTGCTATGATTTGGCTCGTTTATCAGTTCATGAATCTGTGCTAGCTGAAGTCAAAAGTGATATTCGCGCCGAAAACAATTTGGCCTCAGAAGGTCTTTCTGAAAACGAAGATCAAATGATTACAAAATCATTAACAGAATCATTAAAGGGAATAATCAGCGGTCTAAATGTTCAATCGAAAGTATTTGAACGTTATGTCATAAATCATACAGAACGTATTGATTGTTCGGTTCTGACATCGATGAAAAAAACAGACTATGAAAAAGCCAAAAGAAATTCAGCACAAGCGGTTTTAAGTGTTCATGCCAAAGTCGCCGAGGTCGTTCGTGAAAAACAACAAAGATTTTTTGCATCAGAGCCTGAAGAGTGACAGATAAGTATACTTTTATTTTGTCCTCAGATGACAATCGTTCGGATCAAACTGTAGATATGAAAAAAATAAAAATTATAATTTCATTTTTTATGTTAACGTCAGTTTTTTTTATAAATAGTAGTAATGCCGAATCATTTGATGGAACCCTTGATCAAAGTGAAGACTCTGAATATAAATATTATGTTTGTATCGGCGAAGATCAAGATTCAGAATCTAAGGCCTACAAAAATGCTGTGAATGATTGTTATCAATCTGCTATTTCTGATAATTTTGGAATATCAACCCAGATTCAACAATCCAGCGTTGAATCAGATTATCAATCAAAAACCAAAGTTAAAAAAAATTTGATATCACAAAAAGTTCATTTAAAATATTTTGAAAAAATAAATCAAAAAATGGTCAAAGAACAAAATTTTTTCAAAGTGTATTTAAAATACAAATATTTAAAAAGCGAAATACACAAAGAACAAGCCCGATTGATGCACATTAGCTCTCAGTTTGTAAATCTAGATTCAGATGACGAAGATTCTGATACTGAATCTTCGTCATCTGAATTTAAGTACAATACGGAATTAATTTTTCGAACTTTGCCATCAAAGGCTAAAATATTTATCGACGGTGAATCTATGGGGTATTCAAATCTTAATCTTAAAAATATTTTAATAGCTAAAAACTATAAAATAAAAATTGAAAAAGAAGGTTTTGAAGATATCGACACTGAAATTAATCTTGCCGAAGGCCAACCGCAAATTTTTGATATCAGGCTTCGCCCCAAGATATTAAAATTACAGTTTGATATCGAACCTATTGGCGCACAGCTATTTATTGATGGCAAAGTCTTTAAATCTAAAAATCTATGGATTGAATCTGGAAAAATTTTACAAATAAAAATAGAAAATAAAAATTGTACAACACAAGAATTCAAAGACTACGTTGTTGATGAAAAAATGGGATTATTTTTTGAGGTTAAATTGAAATGCCGAATGGATTACATCAAGAAAACGATGGTGCCAGATGATGAATCGCCTGTTCAATCAGATACAAACAAAGTAATTTCATTAGCTGTGGGCGTATTGGGTCTTGGTTTTGTATCTGGCAGCTCAAAATTATATAGATTGACCAGTTTAAATTCAGGATACGGCGTTGAATTTAGAATTTTTAATGCTTCGATTGAATATCAAGAGTCTAATTTTGAAAAAGCAAAATATGAATATGTTACAAATAGTATGTCAGATATTAAAGAATTAGTTGCTGGAGGTCAGCACAGAAAAATTAAAATTGGACAAATCTTTGAATCTGAAAAATTCGGAGCTGGATTTATCTATGTCGATACAACATTTAAAAATCAAATGCCCATTTTGAAAAATACAACAGAGTACCAATTGACTTCAATTGGTAATTTAAAAAGCTATGGTATGTATATGGATATCAGACGTAAAGTCTATTCAGAGCATATTTTTATAAAAATATCAGCTGAATTTCTTATAACGCCAGTCCCGAGCTCTGAAATGGAAACATCTTTTGGTGGCGTCGCTGGCTTATATGTCGGATTTTAAGA
>JAYTMM010000262.1:0-5075 GCA_043728555.1 Pseudobdellovibrionaceae bacterium | reverse complement strand
CCCTTGCCTGATTTAATCAATGATTGTGCGTATTCTTCGGATTGAATACTGGCAAAATCCATCGCAAGGTCTGCCAAAAACGGAGCCTCTGGATGCTTTAATTCAATAACAACTGTCATCTGATCTGTTTTTTTAATATCAGAAATTAATTGATCCAGCTCCATCGCCTTGAAATATTCGTAATTGGCCGCAGGAATCGCCAACGGATGTTTCGTATCCATTTGCGATTTAAATGTATAGATCACATCATCTGCATTTAAATTTCGTGTCGGCTTAAAAAATTCATTCGAATGAAAAGAAATGTTTTTACGCAATTTAAAAGTATATGTTTTTTTATCTTTTGAAATTACCCATGATTCAGCAAGACCAGAAATAATTTCTGTGCCACCGGGTTTAAATTCAACCAATCGATTAAACACTGTTTGCGAACTTGAATTCATACTGACGCCGTCACTGACCAACTGGGGATTAAATGACGAGGGACTGCCCTCCATACAAAAAATAAAGTTTGGCGTGTTTGCAAATGCAGTATTTGTTGCCGCAAAAATAAGTAATATACCGATTAATTTCATTGGACCATCCTTGTTTAGTAAAATTAGATAGCGTATAAAAACAATGGTCAATATCAAACTCAATATTAAAAAGGATCTGATTTGAACCTGCTACAAATTCATAATGCGACCAAACAATATGGTGCAAAAATTTTATTTAATCAGGCAGGTTTTTCAATTAACCAAGGTGAACACGTTGGCGTGATCGGCCCAAATGGAGCCGGTAAAACGACTTTGTTTAAAATTATTGTTGGCCATGAAACTTTAGATTCAGGCGACATTACAAAATTAAATGGTTTACGTATCGGGTACCTTGAACAAGAATCCGAATGGAGCCTGACTGAAACCGCAGAACAATATTTAGAAAATAATTGTTTAAAACCGATTTGGGATCTGAAACAAATCGGACTGGGATTAGGTTTATCTGAATTGCATTTTCAAAAAAAATTAAGTGACCTCAGCGGTGGTTACCGCATGCGAATGAAATTATTGTATTTAATTGGGCTTGAGCCTGATTTGATGCTACTTGATGAGCCCACAAATTTTTTGGATCTTGAAAGTATTTTAACATTAGAAAAATTTTTACAAGATTATAAACAGGCCTTTTTATTAATTTCACATGACCGTGAATTTTTACGACGAACAACCGAATACACATTAGAAGTCGAATCTGAAGAAATCACAAAATTCCCTGGTCATATTGACGATTACTTTGAACAAAAAGCAGAATTACAAAAAGTTCTAGTCGCACAGGCTGCAAATCTGGATGCAAAACGAAAACACATCCAAGATTTCGTCGATCGGTTTAAAGCCAAAGCCACCAAGGCGCGCCAAGCACAATCACGCATGAAGCAGCTTGATAAAATGGAAAAAATTGAAATCAAAGCGCTTCCGACGCGCGCCAGAATTAATTTGCCCACGCCCATTCAAACAGGCAAAGAAGTTTTAACCATTGAAAATGCGAATCTAGGATATAATGAAAATATTATTTTAAAAAATGTGAATATTCGTATCGAAAAAAATCAACGCATCGGTATCGTTGGTTTTAATGGCGCTGGTAAATCGACGTTATTAAAATCCATCGCCGAACGAATTCCATTACTGAATGGTACAAAAAAATTAGGTTATAATGTGTCATTGGCTTATTTTGCGCAGCATTTGACCGAAGATTTACATCAAGAAGACACCGTTTTAGATTCTCTGCAAAGAAAAGCGTACAAAGATTCAACGGCCCAAGAAATCTTAAATATTGCAGGATCATTATTATTTTCAGGCGATACCATTTACAAAAAAGTTAAAGTTTTATCCGGCGGAGAAAAAACACGCGTAGCCTTAGGACAAATTTTATTACAAAAACATCCATTTTTATTGATGGATGAACCCACGAATCATTTAGATTTCGACACCGTGAATGCCTTGGCCGAAGCGTTGTCAGAATATGCCGGCACATTGATTGTCGTCAGCCATGATCGCAGTTTTATCAGCCGCGTATCAAATCAAATTTTAGAAATCAGAAACGGCAGTGTCGAATTATTTCCGGGAACGTATGATGATTATTTGTGGAGCCTTGAAAAAGGCGCCCTGAAAGAACGTTACGCCGACAGCGATCAACAATTGCAAAAAAATAATTCAGCGCAGATCGTGCAAACAGAGAAAAAATTTAATTACAAAGAAGAAACTAAACGCATCAACAGCGAAATTAAAGAATTAGAACGTAAAATTTTAAAAACCGAAGAAATTTTATTTTCATTAAATAAAAAAATTGAAGATTTTAATTCACAGTTATTAACTGCGCAGGGCCAACAAGCGCAAAAAATTGCGATTGAATCAGCGCAGGCTTCAAAACAAGTTACAGAAACTGAAGACATTTTGCTGGCTCATATGGAAGACTTGGATTTAAAGCAGAAAGAACTGCAAGGAATTAAAATTTAAAAATAAAATCGCAGGCCAACGCCCGCATCTAAATCGACATCTGATCGCGGTGAGAAACTAAAATTCAATGCCATCTCTGCAAAAATCTGCACCTGTGTGTTTCTGATTTTATAGTTTATACCTATGGGTGCACGAACTGCGATACTTGTTTGATTTTTATAAGCGTCTGAACTTAATGAAATAAGTCGCCCACCAATGCCATAGTACAAATCGAAATTCTGATTTCGATTTGTAAAAAAATTTTCATTGTCCCACAAATAATCTGAGTGAACATGCAAGCCTGTCGCAGACCACGCCAGTGCGCCATCAACAGCATTAGCATTATTCAGGCGCAGTTTAGCAGACAGACCTGTTGGATCACCCAGAATAACACCCAAGCCAAAATGATTTTCTTGTGAAATTAAATTTTGCGAGCAAAGAAGACCTATAATCAGTAACTTATACAATTTCATGCGAACTCCATTTCTTTTATTTAGGCTATCTTATAAATAAATAAATAGCTCAGAAATTTGTATATTGCAAAAAACTGACTACCAGTTGATCGGTTTCAATCGATTTTTCTTCAACCACACATTCGTTTTAGAAAATGGTTTTGAACCAAAAAATCCGCGGTGCGAAGATAACGGTGATGGATGAACGCATTCAATAATCAAATGTTTTTTTTGATTCACAAAGCTTGCTTTTTTTTGCGCGTAAGCGCCCCATAAAATAAATACAACGTGATCACATTCTTGATTAACAACTTCGATAATACGATCAGTGAATTGTTCCCAACCTTGTTTTTGGTGTGCGGCGGCCTTATCGTCTTCGACGGTCAGAACACTGTTTAATAATAAAACGCCTTGCTGGGCCCAGCGCTCTAGGTTTCCTGATAATGGAATTTCAACACCCAGATCAGAATTTAATTCTTTGAAGATATTTTTTAAAGACGGCGGAAACCGAATTCCATCATTCACAGAAAAACACAAACCGTGCGCCTGATTTGGACCATGATAAGGATCTTGTCCCAAGATAACGACTTTGACTTGATCTAACGGAGTTAAATCAAGAGCTTTAAAATATTCTGATTTTTTTGGATAAATAATTTTTTTCGTATCGTATTCATTTTTTAAAAATTTTTTCAACTGCAACATGTGATGCTTTGAAAATTCAGATTTCAGATGCTTCAACCAAGTATCATTTAATTTTATAGTGTTCATGCATTCAAGTAATACACTGTCTTGATATAAGACGAAAGCTTCAACATATCGAATCTAAAAAAGAAAACACCGCCCTTGGGCTACAGACTTTTTTTAATGCACCAACAATGCTATACTGATGAAGAACAGCAGAGCGTTAATGACATATCATATGCGGAGGCTTTTATGGATCAAAACGAGAACATGAATAACGAAATTCAATCGTATATTTATCAGCAGATCGCAGAATTTGAACCTTTCATCAGCCCCGAAACATTGGTTTTAGTTATAGCCCGCGACCCACATCAAATTGGTGAAGAAAATTCAGAAGATTTTAAATTTGAAACTGACGAGCAAAAATCAATTCACAGAATTGCAATTATTTTAAAAGAAGACGATGCCAGCATCGAGGCTGAAGCTTTGCACGATAATATTTTTGAAGCGATCAGATATGCCAAGGAAATTTTATTGCAGAAATTAATAGAAATACAAAATGAAGTTGATAATCCTAAAGAAAGATTAAACGCAATTCAACAAGCGAGTTCAAACGAACAGATTCATTGATCTGTTCGTTTGAATATTAAAAATTTATCTGAAAACTATTTCGTCTCGACTACTGATTTGTACATCATCGCGCCAGCGATAGCACCCATGACAGGCGTAATTAAAAATAACCAAACTTGTTCCAATGCCCATCCACCAACAAACAATGCCGGCCCCAAACTGCGCGCGGGATTCACTGACGTATTTGTCACTGGGATTGTGATCAAGTGAATTAATGTTAATGCTAAACCAATCGCAATCGGAGCAAAACCTGCTGGAGCTTTTTTATCTGTCGAAGATAAAATAATAAATAAGAAAAATGCAGTTGCTACGAATTCAGTAACCAATGCGGCCATCATTGAATAACCACCTGGCGAATGTTCACCAAAACCATTTGCTGCAAAACCTGATGCCACAACATCAAATCCCGGCTTTCCGGAAGCAATTAAAAATAAAATTCCTGCGCCAATTCCGCCACCAATAAATTGTGCAATAATGTATGGAATGATTTCATTTTTTGGATGTTTGCCAGCAGCTGCCAAACCAATCGTTACTGCTGGATTTAAATGACAACCCGAAACTGAACCAATTGAATAGGCCATTGTTAAAACCGTAAAACCGAACGCCAACGATACACCATTCAAGCCAATACCCACATTCGGAAATGCCGCTGCTAAAACTGCAGAACCGCAACCACCCAAGACTAACCATGCCGTACCAATAAGTTCTGCTGATAATTTTTTTTGATTCATAATGAACCTCCTTGTATAAATAGCTTGGGTACTTAGATCAGAGTTGTCTAGACTGCGTGTGTTGAGGTATATTTTTTATTTATTTTTTTAGACAAAAATTATTTTAAATCTTTTTGCAC
>JAYTMM010000261.1:0-7255 GCA_043728555.1 Pseudobdellovibrionaceae bacterium | reverse complement strand
AGTAATGATTTTTCACGAATAATTTTAGCATGTGAATCGATGTTCGCAGCAGAAACTACTTTTTCTAAAAGTGTCGCTAAATATTCAGCTCCGCCGATTTGTTCCAATTCATTTTTTGTCTGCAATGAATTCATCACAGTAATAATGTCGACTGGATTTGCTTTTTGATGAAGTTCGCGAATTGTTTTGTAAATCAATTGATGCGCGGGTTTATAGAAATCAGTGGCTTCGATCAAATCAGAAATTTGATCATAGGCTTCGCGCTCAAGCATTAATCCACCCAGAACAGAATATTCAGCCTCGAGACTTTGAGGTGGAATTTTACTATTGAATGTGTTGCCGAAATTATTATTCATCCAAAACCCCTCTGGATCAGCGTCTTAAGAACATTTGAAACATGAATTTACCAAATAAAAAGGGCTCTAATCAAGAGCCCTTTTCTGTTTAGCCAAAGTATTTATTAAGCGAGTTAATAAATTACTGAGTTAACATTGCTGAAGTACCTAAAGAAGATACTGCAGATGGAGTCGCCATTTCAGACATTGTCTGAGCTTGTGCTTGCGCACCTTTTTTTGGCTTTAATTTGTAGTTGTCGATTTTCTTTTTAAGAGTGTTACGATTGATACCTAACATGATTGCTGTCTTAACTTGATTACCGTTATAAGCTTTAAGAGCTAGCTCGATCAAAGGGCGCTCAACTTGTTCAAGAACAACATTATATAGACCACTTAATTCAACTTGAGCTTCTTTTTGTTGTTGGAACAAAACTTCTAATTTGCTCTTAACTAATTTTTCAAGACTAACTTGTTGTAAGTTAGCTACGAAAAGATTTTCAGAGCTATTCAAGTTTGGCGTCATGTTTGGCGTCATGTGTTTTCCTCTTCTTTGTATCCTAAGTGAATCAGTGAGTCGTCAGTGATGTCTTGCTTAGAAGCGTTTGTTTTTTGTTTCTAAATATTATTCTTTAAACGATGTTTATTTTTTTTAAACACCGCGAGTTGTGGGTAACCAAATATACTTATGTTGCTGCAATTGCAACCTAACTTTTAATTTATTTTCAAGAATTCTTTCAGCCAACCATTTTTCAGATACTTGGCCGTGTGACGGACTGAATAAGATTGTAAATTTTTTTAATAAATCATGTTGACGGCAAAAATTTTCCGACCAAAGAAAATCTTTTTCAGAACAAATAACGAATTTAAATTCTGTTTTTTCATTCGAGAAACCGATGTTTTCCATCAGAAACGAATCTGCAGCGCCGCTGTCTGGTGTTTTCACGTCAAGAATTATTTTTACACGCGGATCGACGTGTTGAATTGATTTTGAACCGCTGGTTTCCAGCGATACCTTGTAATTTTGATCACATAAAATGTGGATCAGGCTGTGGATATCTTTTTGAATCAGGGGTTCACCGCCCGTTAAACAAATATATTCTGTTTCTGAATCTTTCGCGGTTTGTAAAATTTTTTCAAAACTCCACATATCGCCTTGATCATACGAATATTTCGTATCGCAGTACGTGCAACGCAGATTGCAGCCCGTAGTGCGTATAAACAACGTGGGGTTTCCAGCATAGGTGCTTTCGCCCTGAATCGAATAGAAGGTTTCATTGATTTTAAGTTTTTCCACGAAGAGGCAACTTCTAGCAAAGAACAGTGACGGTGGGAATCTAAATTTTATGTAATTTCGCTAAATTCACCCACGACGAACATCGAATTAGGACTAGACCGGACCATGCAGCTTTTGCCTGCTGCGCCAAGCGGTTTTAAGCTATTTGAATGAATACATTCTTTAAAAAATTTCAGCAAGACGTCAGAGCCATCGGCTTTTTAGGTTGTGGCCTTTTTTTCGCGTTTGCGTTAGCCAGCTTTAATCCCAAAGACCCCTCATTAAATTCAATTGGCCAAGGGCTTCACACACTCAATTATTGCGGTTTGGTCGGAAGTTTTTTAGCAGATCTGATTTATCAAGGTTTTGGTTTAACCGCATGGGTGGCCGTGGCTGCATTATTTCACGCGGCGTTTATCAGTTTCAAAGGCGATAAAATAATGTTGAAAGACATCAGGCACGTTCTGGGTTTTTTCATGATCGCATTCATGGCGGCATTGGTGACGATTTATTTTCCGACGACAAAAATTTTTGACGGACAAATTTATCCGGGTGGATTATTGGGTTTAGGTTTATCAACAGGTTTCGTGAAAGTTTTAAACTCAGTGGGCGCACAAGTTTTATTATGGACGGCCAGTCTTGTGCTCTTTGTATTTTATTTTGAATTCAGTATTCAAGAAGCGGCAGAACGTCCGCTGGAAAAAATTCAAGATTATTTTTCAGATGTTTCAAAATCTGCTAACAAGTCGACTTTCTTTTCTGATCTGTTCAAGGGCTGGAGCATTTCTGCCGTTGGTTCAAAAATAAAAGAAAAAATGAATCCACTGAAAAAAGATCAGCAAAAAGAAAAAATGGAAGTCATTAAGGCCGAGAAAAAACCAGAATCGTCTGTGTCTGAAAATTTGGTCGCAAAGACAATTCCAAAAACTGCAATCATCGAAGAAAATGATGAATCAGACGAAGAAGAACTTTTCTCTGCGGCCGATGATAAAGATGATGAAGAACCTGTTTCAAAGTTGCAACAGGGTGTATCACTTGCGACGTATGAATCTCCAGAGCGTAAAAAAGTTTCTTCACTGCCGCCGGTGAAAACTCCGCGTCGAGTTGAAAATTGGACAATGCCCAAATTATCTTTATTGGATGACCCACCCGAATCACGAATTAAAATCGATGAAAAAGAAATTCGTCGTAAAGCAGAAATTACTTTGGATAAATTAAAACAATTTTCTGTAAATGGGCAAATCACAGCCGCAAAACCGGGGCCCGTGGTTACCATGTTTGAATTTAAACCGAACGCCGATGTTCGCGTGAACAAAGTGACAGAGCTTGCTGATGATTTATCGCTTGCGCTATCAGCTGAATCATTGCGTATTATTGCGCCGATTCCGGGGCGTGATGTGATTGGTATCGAAACATCGAACGCACAACGTGAAACCGTGTATTTAAAAGATTTACTGGGTGATGCACAGTTTTGGTCGAATGATTTAAAATTGCCGATTGCATTGGGTAAACAAACCAACGGTGAACCACGCATTGTGGATCTTCGTAAGATGCCACATTTATTAATTGCAGGAACGACGGGTTCAGGTAAATCCGTATTTACAGTTTCAACAATTATTGGATTTTTATTTAAACATTCTCCGAAAACTTTGCGATTGATTTTAGTTGATCCAAAACAAGTCGACCTTGCGGCCTTTGCAGATATTCCACATTTAATTATGCCGCCGATTCGTGATCCGAAAAAAGCGGTCGTTGCGCTTCGCTGGGCTGTGCGCGAAATGGAAAAGCGTTATAAATCGATGTCAAAATTTGGCGCCCGAAATATTGAACAGTTTAATGAATTGGTCGAAAAATTCTCAAGCGATAAAACTGAAGAGCACGAAAAAATAAATGCCGAATATGAAAACCAAGGCATCATGAAACTGGAACAATATTATTACACATCACAACCTTATATCGTGATCGCCGTTGAAGAATTTGGTGATCTGATGGCGGTCGATAAACAAAACGTTGAACAATCCATCGTACGTTTGGCGCAAATGGCGCGTGCGTGCGGAATGCATTTGATGTTGGCGATGCAATCGCCGCGCAAAGAAGTCGTCACAGGTTTGATTAAAACAAATATTCCAGGCCGCATCAGTTTTAAAGTCGCTTCCAAAATGGATTCCAGAATTATTTTGGATGAACAGGGCGCAGAGCGATTATTATCACAAGGTGATATGTTGTTCATCGCAGGATCTGGAAAATCAGTTCGTCATCACGGGCCGTTTTTGAAAGAAACAGAAATCAACAACGTTGCAAAATTTTGGTCCGATCAGGGCGAACCTGAATTTGATTCGTTAGCTATGCGCGCGCTTGAAGGCGGCCCATCGCAATCATCATTTGCGGGCATGAATGCCGAAGGTGCTGAATACGGCGGAGACCTTGACGGAGAAGATCAAGAGTACGACGAAAAATATGACGAAATTTTATCTTGGGCTTCCAGTCAAAAAGCAATTTCAGCTTCGTTGATTCAACGCCGATTTAAACTGGGTTATCCGCGCGCCGCAAGACTGATCGAAGTCTTCGAAAAAGAAGGCGTCGTCGGCCCTTCGAACGGCAGTAAGCCGCGAGCTGTGCTGGTTGCGAGTCATGCGGGGTAGTCAGCAGTTTCACTTGCTGCTGAATGGATTAAATTTAAATGGTTTATCTATCGGTAGAATCTTTTCAAGCGAGTTTACTAAATTAAAATAATAATTCGAGATACTTAAGAAATCTTTTTCTATATTTTGTAGATTAAATTCATCCATAGAATATTTTTTCCAAAGTAAGGTGGAATCTTCGAAATCAACTCCGCTCCCGCGCCCAGAGCAGCTAAGTTCAGCTTTTGGAATTTTGCCTAAATTAAAATCAGAGATTTTTTCAATCTGACTTTCTATCAATCTGTAGGGGGTGTAATTATAATGTTTTGATGAAGAATTCATGAGCATTAAAAACAAAGATTCTTTATTCTCAGCAACTATGAACGCGATATAGAAGCCGTCGGAAGCCCTAGAAGTGACTCTTTCGTCATAAACTGCGATCCAAGGGGTTCTTGACCACGTTCCTCTTCCGACGCTGCCTTCAAATATCCAATAATTAGAAATATTTTTTTGTAGCAAAATATTTCTAATTATTTTAGGCAACAGCTTAACCCCTATTTTATATGCGTTATCCTCCGCTGATACTTTATCAGGCTTGTTGATTAGCGCATGCTTAAAATTTAACAATTCTTTAATTAGGTCAAATTGCTTTGGTTCACCTGTGTTTATTCCGTGATTTGACATATTTGTACCTCTGCGTAGATCTTATACTATGGTATTGATAATTACTATCCGGTTTTCGGATTTGGCAACGAGTATAACAGCCATGGCTATGAACGCTAAATTGCAGAATCATTTTAATAATAAAATTGAAATATAAAAATTTATTTTCTACATTAATCGAAAGAGGCAAATATGATTAGTGAGTTGATACAAAAAAAGCGCGAAAATCTTGATCTAACTAGAAAAGAATTTTCAGACTGGCTTGGTTTAGACAAAAATGGTCAAAAAATTTTAAAGCAGTGGGAAGATGGCCAACTTAAAGTCCCGCAATCATTCATTGAAAAAATTCAAGCTTTGCCTGACGTTGCTCCATTTTCTCAAACTGAAAAAGATAACTATCGTTTCAAATTTATTGATTTGTTTGCAGGTATTGGTGGAATCAGGCTTCCATTTCAAAAGGCTATGGGTAAATGCGTTTTTAGTTCAGAGTGGGATAAATTCGCGCAAAAAACTTATAGAATAAATTTTGGCGATACGCCACACGGTGATATCACAAAAATTAATGCCAAAGATATTCCAGATCATGATATTTTAGTTGGCGGTTTTCCTTGCCAACCGTTTTCACAAGCCGGATTAAAAAAAGGATTTTCTGACCCGCGCGGCACTTTGTTTTTCGATATACAAAAAATTTTAGTAGAAAAACGACCTAAGGCATTCTTACTCGAAAACGTAAAACAATTAAAGGGTCACAACAAAGGCGAAACTTTAAAATCTATTTTAAGTATTCTTGAAGGTCGAAATACAATTGATAAAAACGAACTTGAGAATATGAACTTAAGTAAAGATGCACTTAAAGCATTATCGACAAAATTAAATTATCACGTCACTTTTCAAGTTTTAAATGCAAATAAATTTGGTGTTCCTCAAAATAGAGAAAGAATATATTTAGTTGGTTTCGATAAAAATCAGGCTCCAAAAAACTTTGATTTTTCAACAAACTTTCATTTTCCAGAAAATAAAAATATTGAAGTTAAGGTTGGCGATATTTTAGATGACAACAAAAAAGTAAATGACAAGTACACTTTATCTGAAAAACTATGGAATGGGCACGTTAGAAGAAAAGAAGAACACAAAAATAAGGGCAACGGCTTCGGATATTGTCTTTTTGATAAGAAATCGCCCCATACGAATACAATCAGTGCGCGATACTATAAGGATGGCAGCGAGGTATTGATTGACCAATCTGACATAGGAAAGAGGCCGAGAAAATTAACTCCGAGAGAGTGCGCTAGGCTGCAAGGCTTCCCTGAAAATTATATTATACCAGTATCGGATATGCAGGCATATAAGCAGTATGGTAACTCCGTCGCAATGCCTGTTATCGCTGAGATTGCGAAGCAAATGGTATCTGCCCTTAATATTGCTAAAATGCTGAGGTAATCCATAGGACTTTAATCAAGTTTTATTTTGGTGCGTTGATGTTTTAAGTGCGACAATTGATCATTGTTTAATGAATGCACGAAGCGACAAGATAACAGCAGCCGAAGCTAAAGCTATAATTATTAAAAAATTTAATTCAAATGTACGCGGCAAGATTCCAAATCTTGCAGGTATAAATACAAAGCACGCTGGAAAAGAAGGTCATTGGTTAGAAACTCAGATGGGAATCGACCATAATAATAAAAACGAGCCTGATTTGCTCGGTTATGAAATGAAAAATCAAACCAAAGGTAAAACTACTTTTGGCGATTGGTCAGCAGACTACTATATTTTCAAATCTACGGGAAATAAGAAATCTAAAATTACTAAAGATGACTTCTTAAGTGTTTTTGGTAAAAAAAATTTGAAAAAAAAAGACAGATTCTCTTGGTCTGGTGAGCCTGTGCCTAATATCAAAACGTATAATAAATTCGGACAAAAACTAAAAATTGACCGATCAAATAACATACTCGCAGTTTATTCTTTTGAAAAAGATTGTCGCCTAGATAAAAAAAATATAGTACCAGCAGCTTTTCAGGAAAATGAAATTATTCTTGCGAAATGGAACAAAGAGAGCATAAAAAAAAAGTTAGAAGACAAGTTCAATAAATTTGGCTGGTTTAAGTGTCTGAAAAACAAAGAAAACAAATATACAGAAATTGTTTTTGGCAAGACTGTAAACTTTGAACTTTGGATAGGACTAGTTAAGCTTGGAATAGTATTTTTTGATAGTGGTATGTATCAAGGAAACAGCAGAAATTACTCGCAGTGGAGAGCTAGCAATGCTTTTTGGGATCAATTAATTTTCGAACGATATTAAATATATTTGAGCTATGGTCGAGCTTTTAAAGTTATCATTAAAAACCTACGAAAACGAACATAGT
>JAYTMM010000260.1:0-3948 GCA_043728555.1 Pseudobdellovibrionaceae bacterium | reverse complement strand
TACGTTCTGGATTCTGTTGTAATAAATAAATTTGTTTTTGCACCTGATCTTAAGGGCTTTATGGCATAGCCTTTTTCAATTGATTCGACCCTGAACGCACCCATATCACCAATAATTGGTGGCAAATTAGGATTCTCAGGCATAATAATTTTTGTAGCAATACCCAAAGCCGTTTTTACCTCTGATACTTCGTCAGTGTGAGTTTCAATTTTTCTGGATTTATTTAATGCCAATGAAACATTTGATACAAATATTAAGGCCAAAATAAATTGACTCATTTTAATTCCCCGCTTTCGACTTCTTTAACAAAGAAAATTCCCCACGGATTTGACGGAGTTGGGCTGTCCAAATCAAATGTCATTTTTGTTTTTAAAATTGTAGCAGCTTTTAATGCATCAAATTCTGTAATTCGGTCGGCAGTTACTGTGACGGTTTTTTCTTTCAAAGAAACAACGATGTTTTGTGGATAAACTCTTTGTGACACTTTACGTTCTTTGACATATTTTTGAATTTCAAGCATGCTTTTTTGAAATGATCCAATCAGTGATGGGAAAATAAAGGCTTCAGATTTTTTAAGCTCGGCCTGTACTGTGTCGGCATTCCAGTTGTATCTGTGTGATAAATATTCTTTCACAGCGGCTTCGACATGTTGCGTGTGTAATTCTTGACCGACGCTTGCGACTGTTCCAGTTGGATCAAGTGCAATCACTGATGGACCTTGTTTCAGTGCAAAGGCCACAATCACAATCATCAAAGTCGTAACCCCGATCAATGAATACGACAAAATTTTTAAATAATGATTCTGAGTCGCAAGATCTGTCACAAGTTGTGGGTATTTTAATTTTTCAAGTCTGATTTTTTCCATGAGAGCCTCCTGTGTAAGTGTTGATGTTGTTTGTTTTAATATCTGTACTGTCGCTTGATTTCTTCTTTTCGATCTTGATATGCTTGGTATCTTCTCATCATAGGAGCTGCGACCCTGTGACTGGCCGATTTAGTTTTAGCGGCAACCGCTGCGGCTCTTGATGGAATTGCAGCCATCGAAGCAATCGACGCAGCACCGAGCGCTCCGGCCATTGCTTGTGCTCCCTCGCCAACGATGGATTTCACAATCATTGGCGTCATTAACATTGCAAGGGCAATTACAAAATTCAGAACAATCAGCGTGGCATAGTGGCCTTCGGTTTGATATATGTTGCCGAATGACAGCGCTGTTAGCATGGCCGATAAAATTGACCAGATGATTTTCCAAGAAGCAACTTCGATAAGTCCTTTAAATAAATTTCCGGTCATGTATGAGGTTTTTGGAAAAATATAAAATAAAATCATGATGGGTGATACGACCGACAATAAAACCCAGAAAAAATAATACATCGCAATCGTTAAATACCTTGAGATATATAAAATCATAAAACTCAAAAAACTTAAAATTGCGATGACCAGATCATTAAATTTTAAAAGCAGTACATTTTTTGCTGTCGAATAGGATTCACTTTTTTCTTGAGCCATCCGAAGCACTGTTTCAAGCCCCGACATATCATCAATTTTATGTGCAATCCCATCACACACACCAATGATTGCTTGTGAAATATCTGGAAACGCGACCAATAAAATGGTCGCTACGAAAACCCGCTTTAATGTATCCACATAATCAGCCCCACCAGATTGTAAATACCCCATCGCTACGGCCATCAAAATCGCCACCGGTAACGCCATGTAATAAACACCAGCCAACATCTGATGCAGATCTTTGACAAGTGTTCCTAAGATTTCAAATTGTGGTAACATTATTCATCTCTATTCAAATTGGGTAATTTGGTATCTTTGGGTAATGATTTAAATCCGTCAGATAATCCCTTGTAATTTTCAATGAACTGATTTGAATTCATTTTTTCTTTGCGGTTTTCCAAAGCCATATTTTGACCCATGATTTTTAACATTTGCGACTGCGTTCGCAGTAACTGAGTCATGACCCCAATCAAAATAGCCGTTGATTGATTCTGAAGTTTAGCTGACCCTTGCGGACTAACTGCTTGAGCATGAACCAAAATCCGTTCACGCTCTTGATCAACTTGATCTGCATAATCATACATATTGCGATTCATTGAAATCACTTCTGCAACGCTTTGATCGTTTGAATCCATTAAATCTTTGTCGGCTGTTTTTGGTGCTTGACCATACAGATCATGAATGGCTCGTAAAACATTTTGCGGATCTTTCAGATTACCATACATGCCCGGATTAAATTTTGGATTAACGATGCGAATTAAATCCAGCCCCGATCTGACCCCTGAATTAATATCTCGCAAAAGATTTAAAGTATCTTTCCCATTTTGAATAATTGATTGCAGCCGTGCCACTTGCTCAACCGCTTGGGCCAAAATTTGAATCAATACCGCAACGTCACCACCAAATAAATCAGCCTGCGCAAATCGTGCTGGCAACATCAATGAAAACAAAATTACAAAAAACATCGAATATTTTTTTACTGTTTTCATAAATTCACCTTTGCCGCAGAAATTCCAAATGGGAATTCATTGGCCGCTTTTTTAATGGCCGCTGGCAAATCAAGACCACTATCCTTAAGCTCTGCTAAATATTTGTTGTCTTTGGAATCACTTGTTGAAATCCAATATTCAAGAGGACTGGGATAAATTCTGATCACTTGCCTGTGATCGCCCTCAATTAAGAATGCCTCGCTAAATACACCTTTTCGCTGTTCTAAACTTTGAATCAATGAAACTTCACGAGGGTTTAGTTTTAATGCCGTCTCAAGGGGGCGCAGATCACCTTTTTGGCTCATCACGACTTTCATGGCAGTATTATTCATAATCGCTGAACCAATCGGGCTTTTAATGATTTCCTCAACGCCTTGGGTGATAAATGTAATCCCAGACCCTGTTTTTCGAAATGTGCGCGCAGCGTATTCCATAAAACTTGCGGCAGCTTGGCTTTGTAGTAATTCCCACGCCTCATCTAATAAAACTCGTTTTGAAGTTTTACGATCAGTTTCGACTTGATCTAAAATAAAATTGGTCAAAATTAAAATCATCACCGATTGCAAATCTGGATATTGTGATAAACCCTTTAAATCAAAACTGATAATCGGACTGTCGGCCTTGATTTCTTTTCGTCGATCAAGCAGTTTCCCATACGGAGAATCACCAATCCAACTAAACAATAATTTTCCGATTTTTTGCAATTCAGGCTCATCTGATTTTTTACATATTTTTTCAAAATCACTAAGTATCGGTGATTCGTTCGCTAATTTTGCGTTGACGTAAGTTTCATTGATCGCCTTTTCAATTAAAACCCGTTCAAACTTTGAAAGCTTTGAACTTGTTTCTGAAACCATTTGTTCAATAATTGAAGTTAATGCTTTTACTTTTTCACTCGATGGACCGGCTTGAATATCTTTAACTGCAAATGGATTAATCGCATATTCATCGCTCAGTTTAATTTCAAAATACTGACCATTCATAAGCTCTGTCAGTTTTTTGTAACTGCCGCCAATATCGATCACGAAAACTTTTACACCTCTGGCCATTTGTTGCAGTAATAAAAAATTATTAAAAAAACTTTTACCCGATCCACTTGATCCTGTGACTAATGAGTTGTAATTTGAAAGACCTGAATCATAGGGATTAATGCTGACCAGCGACCCCAGCCTGCTATGAACCAAACACATAGGGCTTTCATCACCCATACGCGGGCCATACAACGGCAAAAAATCGACCAAATTATTTGTTTTAAGTCTTTTGCCGCGCTCTAGTTTTATGGGTGCTGTTGGCAAATTTGATTTAAATATTTTCCAAGCACCAACAGTTTCCTGAATTCCTTCGGCACCACTTAATGTTTTAAAGCGTGTTAAGACTTCACGTGTTTTTTGATTCAGTCGTTTTAAGCCGGTTGGATCATAATCTTCACGCAGCACCACCAAAAGTTCAC
>JAYTMM010000259.1:0-4939 GCA_043728555.1 Pseudobdellovibrionaceae bacterium | reverse complement strand
GGAGCGCACAGGCCAGGCCATTTTGATGGTGTATTAACAATTGTTTTCAAATTTTTAAATATTGTAGCCGCAGACAATGCCTATTTCGGCGAAAAAGATTTTCAACAATATCAGTTAATCAAAGACATGTGCCACAGTTTTTTTGTGAAGTGCAATATTGTCAGTGAAAAAACTGTGCGTGAAAAATCTGGTCTTGCAATGAGTTCAAGAAATAAACGCTTGTCCACACACGCGTTTGAAAAAGCGGCTTTGATTTATCAGCTGCTAAAAAGCAAAGACACTGTCGCCGATATCAAAAGAAAATTGACTGCAGAAGGTTTTGAAATTGACTACGTTGAAGAAATAAAAAATCGCCGATTTGTTGCGGCTGCGCTGGAAGGCATAAGGTTGATTGATAATGTTGAACTCTAATATGAAAAATAAAAATATTTTAATTCTGATCAGCGGTTCGATCGCGTGCTACAAAATTTGTACTGTTATCAGCCAATTAAAACAAAAAAATTATTCAATCAAAGTCGTCATGTCCGAAGCGGCTCAAAAATTTATTGGTGTAGCAACTATCGAAGGGCTTTTGGGCACAGCACCCATCACTGATATGTATGCTGCGGGCTCTGTGATGGATCATATTCATTTGGCACGCTGGGCCGATCTGATTTTATTGGCGCCCGCTACAGCAAACACAATTAATAAAATGGCTGCAGGCCTTGGTGATGATTTAATAACGACTTTGTTTTTAGCTCATGACTTTCAAAAACCATTTTTACTAACGCCAGCGATGAATACAAAAATGTATAACCACTCGACAACACAGAAATCTTTGGTGGAACTAAAAAAAATGGGTGTCGAAGTTCTTGAAACAGCGTCTGGAGTTTTGGCCTGTGGTGAAGTTGGATACGGAAGATTGTTGGAACCTGAATTAATAATCCATGAAGTCGAATCACGAATGACTGCCTGTAAAGAAATAACATCCATAGAAAAAAATATTCAGAACGTGAATAGAAAAAAAGTATTAATCACTTCAGGCGGAACCCAAGAGCCCATCGATGATGTTCGCGTGATCACCAACAAAAGCACGGGCCGAACAGCCGCATTCATTTGTGATCAGTTGATTGAATCGGGATTCGAAGTTACTTACCTACATGCAGAAAATGCAAAATTGCCGATGCTTGATTGCGACAAAGTCAGCTATTTATCATTTCAAGATATCGATTTGAAAATGTCTAACTTATTAATAACAAATAAGTTTGATTATGTGATTCACGCAGCCGCCATCAGTGATTATTCAGTGGTTAAATCTGCGAACGGAAAAATTGGTAGCTCAGCTGAGCATTTAACAATTCAATTAAAGAAGAATCCAAAGCTAATTCAAAAAATAAAAAAATTATCGCCAAATTCTAAATTAATTGGTTTTAAATTAACTTCAACTACTGACGCAACGACAATTCAAAATAAAATCAATAGCCTTTTTGAAATCGCACATTGTGATTACGTCGTTCAAAATGACTGGGCAACGGTAAAAACGGGGAGTAGCGTTTTAAATCTGTATTCGAAAAATAAAAAAACAGAAAATTTAACAATCGATGATCTTGTAATTGAAATTGCACAAATAATATTAAATCTGGAGCCTGTATGATCTTATCCTTAGACGTCGGTAATACACAAATTTACGGCGGAGTTTTTGACGGCCCATTAAATAAAGAAAAAATGCTGCTTTCATTTCGTCGAAGCTCGAAACAGGGCTCGTCATCTGATGAGGTCGGTATATTTTTACGAATGGTTTTAAAAGAAAATAATATTGATCCGCAAAAAATTTTGCAAATCGTTTTTTGTTCCGTCGTACCCGAAGTCATCTATTCGTTACGCGGTGCCTGTCAAAAATATTTTAATATCACGCCATTTATTTTGCAGGCAGGTGTTCGTACAGGTTTAAAAATTAAATACAGAAATCCGCTTGAGGTTGGCGCTGACCGCATCGCAAATTCAATCGCTGCGACTCATTTGTTTCCGAATAAAAATTTGGTGCTGGTTGATCTAGGCACGGCTACAACGTTTTGCGCTGTCACTGCTGACAAAGATTATTTGGGCGGTTCAATTATCGCAGGTTTAAAATTAAGTATGGAATCACTTGAGGCTAAAACTGCGAAATTACCCTCTGTCGAAATCGTTAGTCGTGAACAAGTTTTAGGACAATCCACGGTTGAAAGTTTACAATCGGGATTATTTTACGGACATTTAGGTGCAATGCGCGAAATTATTCAACGTATTTCGAATGAATGTTTTCGTGGTGAAAAACCACATGTGATTGGAACCGGTGGATTTTCGTCGTTGTTTGATAAAGAAAAAATATTTGATTCGATTATTCCGGATCTGGTTTTAAAAGGAAATTTAATCGCACTGGCGATGCAACAGGAGACTAAAAAATGAAAATCGATATGTTATATTCAAAAATACACAGAGCCACTGTCACTGATGCCGATTTAAATTATGAAGGATCAGTTTCAATTGATACGACTTTAATTAAAAAAGCAAAAATGTTTTTAAATCAAAAAGTCGACATCGTGAATTGCAATAACGGCGCGCGATTTTCAACATATATTATCGCCGGAAAAAAAGGTGAAATTTGCCTGAACGGTGCAGCTGCCAGATTGGTTCACAAGGGAGATAAAGTAATTATTATTGCTTATGCATCTGTTGAATTGAAAGATGCTGCTAAACATGAACCCACTGTGGTCTTTGTGGATGATAAAAACAAATTCAAAGAAATTCGCAAAGAAAAAAGAGCTCACAAAGGTGAGCTCTAAAAATTGATTTTTAAATTTAAAATAACCTTACGCCATGCGATGTGCTGAGCGGATTAAAACTTTCCACATTTTCATGTTGGCTTTGAATTCAATCTGCGCAATTTGCATTTCTGATTTAATCTGATCCATTTTTTCACGACTTGCATTTTTATATTCAGTCTTTAATTTTTCAAATCTGACTTGCGACTGAATAATTTTTTCGTGCAGTGGATTTAATTTTTCTTCGTAAAATTTTGATTGGTAAAATTTTTCAGTTTCAGTTTGTAATCTGGCTTTTAAAATTTCAGAAAATTGAACTGTTTTTAATTTATTCGCTAAACCTATCAACGCCGCCAATTGAATCGACCATTTTGTCGGGTCCCAATGATACCAACGAATTCCATTGCGATAATCAAATTGAAATTTGTGATGAAAATTATGATAACCTTCACCGTGAGTTAATATCGTTACAATCAGACTGTCTTTTGCAGTTTTCTCGGTTGAATATGGTGTTTTTCCCATCGTGTGGCTTAATGAATTCACTAAAAATGTTGACTGCTGAGTTAAAAAAATTCGAAGCCCGCCAGCAATCACAAGACCCAAAAATAAATTGCCTAACATATAACCCACAAGTGCTGGCAAAATATAACCCACACCAATTGACCAATAGCCATAATAATTATGCTGATGGGCCACCCATTTATTCTTCGCTAAATCTGGAGCATGAATTGGTAAGCTGACAGATTCGTGTTTCATCATCCAACCCATGTGCGCATGCCAAAAACCTTTATTGATCGAATACGGATCGCGATCTGTGTCTTCGAATTTATGATGAATGCGATGATCGCTGGACCATTTCAAAGCTGAACCCTGAAATGCTCCCGCAGAAATAAATAATAATATTTTTTGCAACAGCGGATGTGCTTCATACGATTTATGCGAAAACAATCTGTGATAGCCCATCGTGATACTTAAATTTGTAAGTACCGCAAATACAGCACCGAATAATGTGATCCATAAAACTTGCGAAGCTGTGTATGAATTTGAAAAAATCAAATACACAACTAATGCGGCTACAGAAATCACAGGATTTAAAATAAGAAACAACGTCACTGACCAACAGATTTTTTGTATTTTTTTAGACATAACTTAGGCTAACATTTGTAAATAAAAATGCACTAATATATAAATTCGCTGCTGAATGTAAGACCATAAATTTGTGTGTCGTATTTTAGCTTATCTGCATCATAGTATATTCCAATCGCCGTACGACTGGACCTAGCCTGCCAAGAAAATCCAGTTGAAATATACATGCTTTGACCAAAATATTTAACATCCTTGTTAATCAAATGTGAAACTCCACACATATATTGATACCCTGCTGTTGAACTTAATTTGTAACCAAAAGTCTGGCTCCAATTGTAAGCGTGCGTTAAATCTGCCAGCTCCTCGAGCTTTGTATCTGTTAAAAATTCGTGATCATTAATTTTAAAACTGTGACCTATCAAAATTGTTTCTGCGACAGCGCCTTGCTCGATCAAAAAATCAGATTCAGTTTTTGTATATTGGTTCAAAGTTTGCGAATAAGAATATTTTTTTTCGCGTCCTTCTTTTTTTTTATAAATAGCCAAGCCACGCGTTGTGTATTTATAACCAAATCTATAATCTCCGAATTGATGATTGCCACCAATTGAATGTACTAAATCAATTTGACGATTTGCACTTTGAATATCAGATGTTTCAGCACCTGAAGAGCTTTGAAATTCTGAAAATCCAGATGTTTGATTGTCTCGGTATCGCAAGTTGATTTGAAAACCGAATGGCAAAGCATGAAATGCAAATGTGTACCCCGCCAAATAATCCTGTAATCGAATATTAAAATGTGTTTCTGCACCCGTCAGCGCTGTCTTTAAAACCTGAGCATCGACCGACGTTGTATTTGTTAAAAAAAATTCATGCGCAAAGCCGTCAAAAATTTGCAGCGATGACAAATAACTGGGCGAAATACCTGTTGATGTTAACCTGTCGCCGCTGGCGTCTGAATTAAAATTTGAAAGTGTGTTTCCTCCAACGCTGTATGAATTTTTATTTTTATTTAAAATTAAACTGGGATTATAAAATGAACTGGCTGATGAATCTGAAATTGCCACGCCTGAATT
>JAYTMM010000258.1:0-1791 GCA_043728555.1 Pseudobdellovibrionaceae bacterium | reverse complement strand
ACGACGACGGTATGCCACCGAAAGATTCTGGCATTAAGCGCGTCACCAAAGAAGAAATGGATTACGTTGTTCGTTGGATCGATGCTGGAAAACCTGAATAGTAAATTCGTTTTAAAATAGCCGCTTAAATTGAACCACAAGCGGCTTTAATATAATTTTTAAATTCAACATTCATTTGCTGCGCCTCAAGGCCGATGGCTAATAATCCTAACTTTGCAGACCAACCATAAACATTTTCACTGGGGCAACTTGTACGATCATCATACAAATCACTGACACATAATTTTTTATAAACAGCCCCAGGTGAATTTAAACTTTCGGTCGAAGATTTTTCAGCATGAGTCCGCAAAAATCCGCCAGCCAATTCACAACCGACCATGTATATGACCGGCTCTGCCGATGAATTTTCAGAGGTCACAATCGATGGGATGCCTTCTTGAATAATGACTTCTTCGACGTCACGTCCGCCTTTTGCGGCTTTCATTTTTTTTCTGGATTTGTACGTCCATTCTTTAACTTCGGCGCCACTTGAAACGCGCACGACGGCTAAACCGTACGTCCCCGAATTGTTTTTTACAAAACAAAATGGGTCTTGAGTGATTCCGCGTTTTTGATATTCAGTTTTTAATTTTGCCAAAAACAAATCGACTTGCGTGGCCAGCAAATCACGGCTTTCGTCGCTGGTAATATCAAAGTTTAAAAATTCTTCCGTTTCAACACGAAATAAAAATGGATCAAACCCTGCGACTTCAGCAAATTCATTCACCAGTTTATTGTAATTTACAAAGTATCTGGATTTTTTGCGCTGATACCAACCCAATTGCCTTGGAGGATTGATCGGTTTTGAAATTTGATTTCCCCAGTCTTCGAGCGACAACGAAAAATCATTATTACTAATAATCAAATCTGGATTAAATTCTTTTAAAAACGCGCTGTTTTCATAACCACTGTTCACAATAATTTTTCGACCCGTGATACTGGTTAATTCCAGCGGTGTTTCCAGATTCGATGGAAATGCCACATGAACTGTGTATCCACCGTCAGTTAATAATTGCTGAAGCGTTGCTACATTTTCAAGGTAATATGGATTGTTGGTGTGTTCTTCGGTGATTAAAAGTATTTTTTTGATCACAGTGCCGTAATGAACAACAATATATTTTTTAAATAAATCGACGGCAGATTCTTTGTCTGTTGGGCAAATATTATTAAAGCCTGCTGGATAAATATTTGCGTCCACATTTGAAATTTTATAATCGCCATCACGAATATCGTAACTGGAATAAATCGGATATTCTAATTGTTTAGTTTGATTCTGAAACCATGTTTGAACAGCATCAAAATTTTTACAAATTTGATCGTGAATTTCGTTTCGTGATTTCGAATTGATCATCGGTACAACCAACTTTCTAATTTTTTTTGTAAGGGCATTAATGAAACCATCAGTCCTGCCGCGCGGATTGAACCTTGGCTTGGCGTCGACAATTGCAAGCTTGATAATTTATGCATTGAATCTAAAATTGTGACGGCTATTTTTTTTCTGTAATTAATATCTAAATGTTCTTTGGTGACAAAGCTTTCAAAAAATTCGTAGCGCGTTTTTAAATAATCAGCGGCTCGGTCGGAACTGACGCTGTCTTTTTCGATGACGTACAAATATTGAATTTGAATTTCTTTCAGAAATAAAATTTCAGATAAACAAAACTGATCACATGAAAAATCCAAAGACCATTTTAAACTTTCTAAAACGTACAGACCTTCATTTTGCGTATTTTGCGCCAAATTTGAAATTGT
>JAYTMM010000257.1:0-3645 GCA_043728555.1 Pseudobdellovibrionaceae bacterium | reverse complement strand
CTCAGGCGATCTGCACCGGCAGTTTAATTTCAAGACGTACTATCCTAACAGCGGCGCACTGTGTGTTTTCAGAATCAACAGTTGCAGTTGTTGCAGTTTTTGAACCAGATATGAAAGCTGCTTTTGCGCAAAAAAAATATATAAAAGCCACAAGCTGGAAATTTAATCCAGACTTCAAACCAAAATCTGTTGGCGGAAAAGTTTATTCTGAGGGAAATTCTTGGAATGACATTGCCGTGATTTATTTATCAAGCGATGCACCTGTTGATTCAGAATTATCTAAAATGCCAACGCGATCTGATGCGGATCAAGTCTTGGAATTAAAGCCAGTCACATTGGCAGGGTATGGTATAACAACGCCGCTTGTGAATGAAGTTCAAATTATTGGCGGACAAAATACGATTGTTCCTATCAAAGGTATTTCAGAAACGGCCGGTGTATTGCGTTTTGTAAACGATATTACGGTGATCAACGCTACTGCGGATGATAAAGAAATACTGTTAGATCAAAAAAATGGAACACAAGGTGCCTGTCACGGTGATTCAGGAGGCCCTGCTTATGTCACAAGTGCAGACGGATCTTTGGTTTTGATTGGCATCACCAGTCGCGGTACAGATTTAAACGGCAACTGTGACCAACAAAATGTTTTCACAAATGTTTTTGGTTATATGGATTGGATTCAGAAGAATATTTCGCAGTAAATAAATTCAATGTAAAGAATCAGTGATTTGATTCTTTACATTGAACCTTCACTAGTTTCGGATACGTATCTTCAAACGAAATCTTAAAGTAGCCATCCAGATAAATCTTTCCGGTCGAAGCCTCTGCAGATGCAAAATTCAGTGGTAAATACAAATCAAACCGATCTTTATCTTTTTTGATTGAAAATAAATAGTGCTGATCAAGTGGTAAACTTTTTGATTTTGTCATACGACCAGTGATTTGATTTGGGCCAGATTGAACGACTTCATTTTCAGTTTTGTTTTCAATTAGATTCACGATGATATTTTGCAGTGTTTTGTTGTCGATCAGTTCAAATTTAATTTGCAAATTGGAATCTGACTTTTGCTCTGTCCGAACTTCTTCGCAAATGTATTTCGCAGCAGAGACTGTTTGAATTAAATCGGATTTTAAATCATAAATGATATTTGAAAAATTTTGTGCAGAGGCGGGTGTGCGGTTCGATGAAAATTTTGCGAACCAATCGTGAATTTTTTGTAACGCTTGATCTTGTGTCATCGTGCCGGCTCGTAAACCCGTGCAAACTTCGACTTCGACAACGTCTTTTTGTTTGGCTTCAGCAATCGGTTGAGGCCATAAATTTTGGGGACTGTTCGATCCGCCAGCGCACAATGGCATGTAATGATCGAATTCATATTTTGGCCAGTCAGCACGGGGAATATTCCCATAATTTTTGGCCACTTCCGTTTTTTCAGTGTCAGAAATATTTCGATTACATCGAGCGACTTTGGCAGGGTATTCAAAATCTTTAAAATCAGGATCTGTCGATGTACAAAGAACCCCCGGTGTCAATGCGGGATCAGGTAAGATGCTGGCCGAGGCAGAAAGGTGAGCAATGAAATTGAATGATAAAAGAATCAAAAATGTTTTCATAAAGTTCTCCTGTTCGAATAGACTATCTGACTTATCGTAAATATCGAATGATAAGAATGTCATCCGATATTTACATTACAAAAATGACTATTTTTGTCCGCAAACAATTCCATTGATGATCATAAAACCTGAATCATGCGCTTGTGGATTAGGACTTTTGTGAATCCAATGAACAATTGCGCCATCAGGTGATGCTGGGTAATGACCAACGGGAGCATTAGCCGTGATATAATCGCCACAGGCCTCCATTTTTGCGCCTAACGATGCATTTGGTACAATACCAAATTTTTCGTTATAAATAAATTCGATCGTATCCGTTGATTGCGCGCCAATTTGAACTTGGTAATGATGATGGCCAGATGCATCGGCAAAAACTTTGGTTAATGTTCCTTGAACATGTGCGCGGTCGCGGTATTGATTTTTCGAAGTATTTTTCCAAGCCAAGACAGTATCGTTATTCATTTGAAGTTCTGTACCATGTGATAAGCAAACAGGCGCAGTTGATTGAGAAAATGTTTGCGAAAAAGCGGTCAAAGAAAAAACAGTCACCAAAGAAATGATTAAAGATCCGTTTTTGAAATTCATAGACTCTCCTGTCTGATGGGTTTGTTGTTTAATCACAGTTTCATTTTATATTTTTTTTAACAAATGATAATTCTGACATAACAAGCAAAGTCAAAAAATGACAAAACTGTCATTTCACTTTCGTTCGATTGGCAGCAAAAATATATTTTTAATACAAAAGGATACAAAATGAATTTAACTGTTGAAAAAAACTTAAGTAAAGTTCCAGAGTTAACTCTGGTTTTTTGGATTATAAAAATTGCGGCAACCACATTAGGTGAAACTGCCGGCGATGCTGTTTCGATGTCGATGAATTTGGGATATTTAATCGGAACACTTATTTTTGCGGCCATATTTTTTGCAGCCGTATTCGTGCAAATCAAAAAAAAATCATTTCATCCGGTGATTTACTGGACGACGATTGTCGCAACGACAACGGTTGGTACGACGTTAGCAGATTTTTCAACACGCTCACTGGGTATTGGTTACGCGGGTGGGTCAACATTGTTATTTGGATTATTATTGGGTTCATTATTTGTTTGGTATAAATCGATGGGAACAGTTTCTGTTGAATCAATTCGTACACCAAAAGCCGAAATGTTTTACTGGTTAACGATTATGTTTTCACAAACATTAGGTACAGCGCTTGGTGATTGGACAGCCGATTCTGCGGGTATGGGTTATTTGGGTGCGGCGGTTTTATTCGGTGGATTATTATTGGCATTAATTGGTTTGTATTTTGGAACAAAAGTTTCAAGAACATTTTTATTTTGGTCAGCATTTATTTTGACTCGTCCATTGGGCGCTGTGTTGGGTGATTTTTTAGATAAACCGATTGAAGCGGGTGGTTTGGCATTAAGCCGCTATTCCGCATCGGCTGTGTTATTTGTTTTTATGACGGCATGTATTTTGATTTTTAAACAACGCGCGAGTTCTAAAGCGCATTGATTCGAATTGTTATTTTTTAATTTTTTTAAATTTAATTTTGAATAAATCAGTCATTAATTGAACGTCGGATTCTAAATCTTTTGATGAAACAGATTTAATCATTTTTTGATACGCAACGACATCTTTGACAGATCGTGAATGGATCTGACCCAATGTATAAGCTTCGTAATTAATGATCTCTAAATTATCTGAAATTGAATTGTCAGATAACGTAACGCCGATGTTTCCGTGAAATCGGGGGCGTATCAGCATATTTTTGGAGTTAATAACAACTGAAGAATAAATAAGGAATGGATTTTTTTGTTCTGCTAAAATTGCAGCGCTTAATCGTTTTTGTAAGTTATCAATTGCACCAGAGGCTACGGGATAAATTGAGGGTTTAATTTCTTCTTTTAATTCAAGCTGAATCAGTTGGTTTTTAGAAATGACCAGAACTTCATATCGCAACAAGCCGCCAGATCCGCCGCCGACTTTATGAGTTGATACGATATCCAGAATTTTAAAATTTGAATCCAGACC
>JAYTMM010000256.1:0-11808 GCA_043728555.1 Pseudobdellovibrionaceae bacterium | reverse complement strand
TCATTGATCAGGCGATTGTAGCCGAATGTTGTTCCGCGTTCGCAAAGTAATATTTTATCGTTTCCGGTTTGTACGGCTTTTTGTGCGATCGCTTTCATATCCCACGGCGCAAGGAATTGACCTTTTTTAATATGAATAACTCGATTTGTTTTTGCGACTTCAACCATTAAATCAGTTTGTCGTGATAAAAATGCGGGGATTTGCAAAACTTCGGCGTACTGTGCAGTTTCTTTCACTTGAGTTGTTTCGTGAACATCAGTGATGAAATTGCAACCGACTGAAACCTTTATTTTTTCTAGAGATTTTAATGCGCTGGACATGCCGGGGCCGCGAAAACTTTTAAGGCTTTGGCGGTTGGCTTTATCGAATGAGCATTTTAAAATCCACGGGATTCCTAAATTGGTCGTTACGCGCTTAATTTCTTGGGCGGTTTCGATCACCATGGCTTCGTCTTCGATAATATCGGGGCCGGCAAATAAAACGAAAGATTTTCCGTCGCCCCATGTGATGTTACCAAATTTTGATTCAAGAGTTACAGTTTTTGCAAGTGGTTTAAACTCAGTCATTACATCGCCTTCATTGAAAATTCGACAGCGGTTTTAACAGCATCTATGACAGTTTGACATTGTTCATCGGTCATATCCGGAAACATCGGAAGACTGACAACATGGGCGGCTGCCCAGCGAGCATGCGTTATATCATGGATTAACTGAGTGTTCGCTTTGTACCAAGGTTGATCGGGCATCGTCATTGGATAATGAACCGTCGTCGGCACGCCAAGTTCTTGCATTTTCTTTTGAAAAATTTCGCGATTTGTAATTGTTAAAGTGTACTGAGCCCAAACGCTGACATTGCCAGTTTTAATCATCGGTGTTGAAAAAATCGGATCAAATTTTTCTAAGCCTGTAAGGGCCTTTGTATATTTATCAGCGATTTTATTTCGGGCTTCGACTTCCCAGTCATAGCGTTCAAGTTTTGCTAATAATATTGCGCATTGAATTGTATCAAGTCTGGCATTCACACCAAGTCGTGTGTGGTAGTAACGTTTTTCTGATCCGTGTTCACGAATTTCTTTCATTGCGATATGAAGTTTATCATCGTTTGTGAAAATCGCTCCGCCGTCACCGTAGCAACCTAAAGGTTTTGCGGGATAAAATGAAGTTCCTGCTGCGATGGTGCATGCTCCGCTTTTTTTGTCTTTGTATTTAGCACCGTAAGATTGCGCGGTGTCTTCGATAACAAATAAATTATGTTTTTTTGCAATTTCATTAATTTCATCAAGGTCAGCGACTTGGCCGTAAAGTGAAACGGGGACGATGGCTTTTGTGCGTGGAGTGATTGCAGCTTCGATTTTTTTCACATCAATATTAAAAGTTTTTTGATCGATATCAACATACACCGGAGTTGCGCCAGCTAGAACAATTGTTTCTGCTGTTGCTATGAATGAAAATGCAGTAGTGATAACTTCATCACCGCGTCCGATACCTAAAGCCATCATTGGCAACAATAACGCATCTGTTCCACTGGCCACAGCCAAACAATGTTTTGTTCCTGTGTGTGCCGCCAATTTTTGTTCAAGCTCTGCGATTTCAGGACCACCAATGTAGGCGCCGCTGTCTAAAACTTTTTGAATGCGCGCATCAATATTGGTTTTTAATGCTTTGTACTGAGATTTTAAATCAATAAATGGAACAGACATTTTTGCCTCCGAATAATGTTTAGGTATTAAAATGATATTATGCGCTTAAAAATATGTGCTGTCATGCATTCAACATTTGAGTTGCTGCGCCATAGGCTAGTCTGTGGAAAAAAAGCTTCAAAGTTTTACAGATTGCTGACAGAATTTATCAATTCAATAACAATTCGAAGGAGAATTAAAAATGCATCAAGTCTTTGCTCTAGTTTTATTGCTATCAGTAGTCAATTTTACACAATATGTAAAAGCTGAAGCGAGTCAACCATCGTCTGAAATTCCTGAGAAAAGAGATTTTAAATTCAGTACGGACGTGAATCCGTGTGATGATTTTCATCAATATGTTTGTGGTGATGTCGAGAAAAATTTTAAACTGCGCGAAGATCGCAGCGCACACACATTTGCATTTGATGATTCAGACGAAAGAATTTTAGAAAAAAAGAAAACATTTTTTAAAAATATTGATTCAGAAAAAAAATTGCCGCCGCGTGCTTTTCAAATGAAGGCTTATTATAAAGCGTGCATGAATGATAAATCATCTGCGAACGAAGAACGTCAGTTAGTCAAAGAATTAATCAATGATGCTACGAAAATGAAAACCATCAAAGATTACATTGCTTTTAATAAAGCCGGCATGACGAATGAAAAATGGTCTTTCGTAGGTTATGATTTGTCACCCAACATTGATGACCCTAAAATTTATGATGTCACATTTGATTTGGGTTTTATGTTTTTACCAGAGCACAGTTATTATGACAATATTGAACTGTTGTCTGCATTTCGTGATTTGATGGCTGAATTTTTTGATACAATATACCCAAAAGAAAATCACGATGATCACGTCAAACGCGCACAAGCCATTATTGATTTTGAAAAACGTTTCAAAGACACGTATCCAAAGCCAGCTGATTTTAGAACTCGTTACACCGAGCCACGCTATGTGACACGCGAAGAATTTTTCAAACGTACGAATGTGATTGGTTTGGAAGAGTTTTTCAAAAAAAATATTCCAGCATCAACATTGGTTCGCGATTTTATTCCGGAAAGTTTTGAATTTGTTCAGAAAGAATTAAAAGCAGAAAATTTGCAAGTTTTGCGTGATATGTTTATTTATCGTAGTGCACGTGGATTTATGGATGATGCGTTTCCGGAATTGTTTAAAAAACGTTTAGCATTCAGTCATAAATTTTTAGGTGGTGCTCCAACGAGACCCGATCGCCAAGAGCGTTGCACGATGTCTGTGATGGGCGCGTTTAATCGTGAATTAGATCAAGAAATGTTACCACGATTGTTTCCGAATTTTCCGAAACAAAAAATGGTTGATGTCGCAACAAAAATTCGCGCTTCGATTTTAGATGGTATTCAGAAAAATACATGGTTGTCTGCTGAAAGTAAAAAAGGCGCCTTAGAAAAAATTGAAAAAGCAAAATTACAAATTATTCAACCGACAACAGATAAAGAATGGGATTTTAAACCGATTCAAACATACAGTTCTGACAAGCCCTATGCGAATGGTAAAAAAATGGCCTTGTTGGGGCATAAGAGATCATTTGAAAAGTTACGTAAAGGTGTCAATCAAGAGGCTTGGGGCATGGGCCCGTTGACTGTGAACGCGTATTATTCGGCAGATAAAAATAAATTTGTAATGCCGATAGGAATTTTACAGTATCCATTTTTTGTACCCGAAGGTGATGTGATTGAAAACTTGGGCGCTGTAGGCGCAGTTGTAGGTCACGAAATGGGGCATGCGATTGATGATGAAGGTTCAAAATTTAATGCTGACGGAAAATTAAAACAGTGGATGAGCGACGAAGACGTTAAAAAATTTAAAACTCGTGGCGAAAAAATGATCGCACAATTTAATAAAATCGGTCACAATGGCGAATTAACATTGGGTGAAAACGTTGCGGATCTGGTGGGTTTGAGTTTTGGTTATCATGCGGCCTTTCCTGAAAACAAGGGTAGCATTAACGACAAAAAGAAATTTTTTACAGCCTATGCCAGATTATGGTGTGGAGTGGCTCGTGAAAAAACAAAAGAGATGTGGTTAAAAACCGATCCACACAGTTTAGGTGAAGCGCGTATCAATGAACAAGTGAAGCATCAAAGTGGTTTTGCCGAAGCTTTTAGTTGTACATCAAAAAATAAATTATTTTTAAATGAAAAAGAAAGAATTCAGATTTGGTAATTTCTGATATTGATTTAAGTTTACCAGAGATAGAGCCTTTGCGTTTGCCTTTTTTCAATTTTGAAACAGGGCATTCACAAACCTTGGTCGGTCATTTCGTACCGACTGCGGATTTTATAGAAAAATATCAAGTTGATTACTTTAAATTTTCTGACGGCGATCAATGCGCTTTGAAAATTTATGAAAATAATAATCCAAATAAAAAAAATATTGTTCTCAGTCTGTATCATGGCTTGGCGGGTGATCACAGATCTGATTATATGCAGCGAACGGCTCGTGTGGCTTATGATTTAGGATGGTCAGTTATTTTAGTTGATCACAGGGGCGCAGGGTTGGCCGAAGGCTTGGCAAAAAACCCCTATCATTCGGGTCGTGGTGAAGACATTTCTGATATCATTAAATATTTACGTCAACGGTTTGAAAATAGTGTTCAAGTTGCCAACGGTTTTTCGATGAGTGGCAGTATTTTATTAAATTTAATTTGTGGTCGCCGCGGTGAAAATAAACCAGATTATGCTGTGGTTGTGAATGCTCCGATCGATTTAGCACGAGCCGCAGATTTGTTAACAAAAGGTTTGTCTAAGATTTATGATTTTCGTTTTTACCAAAAATTAAGAATCAGTTTGAAAAAAAATTATAATTTTAAAATTCCGTTAACGGGATTTATGCATCAAATTGATGACGCATTTACGGCAAAAAAATCGGGTTTTCAAAACAAAGAAGATTATTATGAAAACTGCAGCACCTATAAATATATTCAAAATATTAAAACGCCAACATTTGTATTAACAGCCATGGATGATCCTTTTGTTTCATTTGAAAGTTATAAAAATATAACTTGGCCGGAATCAGTTCATGTCACGTATTCAAAACACGGCGGCCACATGGGGTATTTTTCAAAAATGGAATTGTCTGACGGAAATACAAATTTTAAAAAACGCTGGATGGATCAATACCTTCATCGGGTCTTTTTGAAAATAGAAGAAAATATTACCTATCACAAAAACTAGTTTCAGTCTGGAACTGCCGAAAATACGAATACTAGTCTGCTCAGTTAAACAAAAAGAACTGATCCTAGGTGTGCACAATAAAACAAACCACCGGAGGAAGCATGGTTCTTTTAAAAACCACAATGACAGCTATTTTCTTTTTTTTGGCAACGACTGCGTTTGCTAAAATATCCGCACCCGCTGCGCAAAAAGAATGGACGTTTTTAGTATTCATCAACGGTCATAATAATTTAAGTCCGTTCGCGGATCAAAATATTATCGACATGGAAAAAGTAGGATCAACAAAAGATTTAAATGTTGTTGTCGAGTGGGGCAGTGAATCCACAACAAAAACAAAACGAATGTACATTCAGAAATCAACAGATTCATCAAAAGTGACAAGCCCTTCGGTGATGGAAATGGATAATCACGACATGGGTGATTATAAAAATTTAGTTCAATTCGTAAACTGGGGTGCTGCAAATTATCCGGCGAAACATTATTTCGTATCTGTCTGGAATCACGGAAGCGGCTGGCATCGTTCTGTTATTGATATCAAGCCGATGGATATTTCATTTGATGATGCTTCTGGTAATCACATAACGACTGAACAATTAGGAATTGCAATCAGTGAAATGAAAAAAACATTAGGTCATAATTTAGAAATTTATGGCAGTGATGCATGTTTAATGCAAATGATCGAAGTCGCAGGCGAGATGAAGGGCGATGTTGATTATTTCGTGGGATCACAAGAAACAGAACCCGGAGAAGGTTGGCCATATTTACCATTCTTGAAAAAATGGGCCGCAAAACCAACAATGACACCTGCCGAAGTTTCTGTGTTATTAAGTAAAGAATATTTAGCCTCATACAGCGGCGGCGTGTATGGAACAAAATCTGTGACATTTGCTGCATGGGATATGAGTCAGTTGGATGGTGTTTATGCCGCAGTTACAAATCTGGGAAAAAGTTTATTAAACGTGAGCAATACTCAGTTGGCTGAATTAAAAAAGACGGCGGGATACACACAGAGCTTTACGTATTCTGATTACGCAGATTTAGGTGATTTCATAAAGCGTTTAAAAACAGTTTCATTTGCAAAAAATATTTCAGGTTTGGCAGATGTGCAAACGTCATTGAAAAAATTAATTTTAACATCAGACAATTCAAGTTCATTCAGTAATGCCACAGGAATTTCAATTTGGTTACCAAGTTATGCAAGCGGTGATCAGGCCCGATACGATCAATTGAAATTTAGTGCGGCCACAAAGTGGAATGAATTAACAAGATTGATTTCAAAGTAATTTTTCAGAATCTATAATTTACAAATAAAAAAAGAGGAAGCTATAGGCTTCCTCTTTTTTTATTTTTTTGAAATGAACCAAAAAATTAATCTCTGTCGTGTTCACGATGTCCGTGATCATCGTCTCTGTCATCATCGCGATCGTCGTCGTCATGGTCACCGTGACCGTGGTGTTTTTTCTTTTTAATTTCTCCACAAATAAATTTTAGAACTTTTTTGTGTTCGTTTTCTTTGTGGCGACCGCACATGCCGTGATGTTCTTCGCGTTCTTGTTCCATTTCGACAAAGCGGCATATTTTGCAATCAGGAATTTTCTTAATATCTAAAATAACGTAGCCTGCGTTTTTTGAATTTGTATAATTCACATTCGGACGGCCACATGAATTTTTTCCGTTTTTTTCAATCATATAGTTGTAAATTTCTTGAAGATCTTCTGGTAATTTATTTTTTTGAATCGTTAACCAAGTTTTACCACCATCGCGACTGATGCGTGATTTGAAATAACCATTTCCATTGCCGCATTGACCTTTGCAATCTTTCGGGAATTCCCAAATGATAGATGTTTGTTGGCATGATCCACCACCAGTACCGGGATCAATTGGCGGCGGAGGAGGAGGAGGCGTTTGCACAACGCATGTTTCTGAAACTGCTGAACCACTGAGGACTCCATTCGCACAAGATCTAATTTCTGATTTACAAACTTGACCTGCAGGTACGCTTGATGATGTGAACACTGTAACTGAAGCTCCGTTTGCAATTGTTTTTCCGTTCAATGAGCAGCTGGCGGCGGCATCAACTGCGCATGATGTATTTGTGAATGATCCAGTGAACGCGCCATTTAAACATTGTCGAGATTCAGAGACGCATGTTTGACCGAAAGCAACAGTTGCTGATTGATAAGCTTTGACTGTGGCATCTGAAGGATAAATTTTTCCGTTGAATGTACATGAAGGTGGAGGGTCAATGACAATCACCGGTGGTGCGACTGCGCAAGACTCATAAACAGCTGTTCCTGATAAAGTTCCATTTGAACAAGATCGAGTTTCAGACTGGCAAACTTGACCATTCGGAACGTTTGCAGATGTAAACATTGTTACACTTGATCCGTGTGTCACAGTTTTTCCGTTCAGTGTACAATCTGCGGCCGCACTCACCGCACATGATAAATTTGAAAATGAACCTGATAAAATTCCGTTTGAACATGATCTTGCTTGAGAATTACAAACTTGACCGAAATTAACGTTCGCAGATTCGAATGCAATCACAGAACTTCCGTGCGCAACAGTTGACCCATTCAATGAACACGACGCCGGTGTATTGGTGCTGCACGAATCGAAAACATATGATCCAGATAAGACTCCGTTGTTACATGTTCTGTTTTCTTGTGTGCATGTTGCACCGAAATTTACATTCGATGTTTGAAACGCGACAGCGACCTCGCCGTGTGCCAATGTGCGACCGTTCAACAAACAGCTGGCGGGTTGGTCCACAGTGCATGAACCGAACGCGAATGATCCTGACAATGTTCCGTCAGTACAGATTCTGGATTCTTTGGTGCATGATCCGCCGAATTGCGATGACGATGTTTGGTAACCAGTGATTGAATCACCGCTAAGAATTGTTTTTCCGTCAAACAAACATGATCGTGCTGCGCTGGTGTTGCAGCTGGCGAATGTTGCGCTTCCTGATAAAACTCCGTTGTTGCACGTTCTGGTTTCAGCAACGCTTGAACAAACTTGGTTGAAGGCAACAGTTGATGACGTGTAACCCGTCACAGAATCGCCGTGGTTAATTGTCGCACCGTTAAACAAACAACTAGCGGCTATTCCAACAGAACAGCTTGCGTAAGTGTAACTTCCGGATAATGCGCCATTTGTGCAAAGGCGTGTTTCAGACAAGCAGCTGTTGCCAAATCCGACGGTTGAATTTTGAAATGCTGTGACAGAATTTCCGTCTATAACTGCTGAGCCATTAAAATTACAATCTATACCGTCAGTTGGAATAACGAATGTGGGTGCCATAACCGCAAGTGATGAGCTTGTAGAAGTTGACTTTGCGGCAGAGTCAGGCGCCGGAGAACCCTGTTCTAAGCATGCTGTGGTGCTTAGAAGTGCAGAAATCAAAATAAATTTTTGCATCGAGTTTTTCATAAAGCCTCTTTTCGTTAAATTTAGAATAAATGATTTTCAAAAAAACTCAGAACTTTATTTTTCTAATTTCACAATCAGACATTCATTTTAAGAATGATGAATTTAGTGGTAAAAACTTTGACAGTTTCTGAAAGATTACCTATGGTATCAGGCAATAACAAACGAGGTGAATATGTCGACAAATACATTACCAACATGGAATAACACTGACGAATATCAAGGTTTTCAGACGCCAGATTTTAAAACGGACTGTTCATTTGTTGAAACAAGTATCCAAAAAATTCAAACCTTTACCAAAGAGTTTCAAAAAAACTTAGCCGAACCTGAAGCTGTTGCAACTGAACAATTTATTTTAGCAGTTCAAGAAATCGTCGGATTGCAAACATCAGTATTTACTATTTTTTATAATTTAATGACATACACGTCGTGTGAACAATCGTTGGATGCTGAAAACAAAGAAGCGACACGAATGGATTCAAATTTGAATTCACTGAAGTCAAATTTAGATATCGCACTGAATCCTTGGAATTTATTTATAGCAAAAACGACGGACACGAATTTTAAAAAAATTATGGCCTCTGATAAAACAAAAGATTTTTTATTTTCTTATTCTCACCAACGAAAAATGAACCTGACATTGTTATCTGATGCCGAAGAAAATGTAATTACAAAATTAAAAGCGGCAGGTCATTTAGCATGGGGAAATTTGTACGATGCAATTTCAGGAACAGCTCGCGTAGAAATTGTAAAAGACGGAAAGTCTGAAATGGTCAGTATTGCTCAGGCTGCAAGTCTGACTAAAACTCAAGACAGTGAAATTCGTAAAATGGCTTGGCAGGGTTTGCAAAACACATGGACGACACACAAGCAGTCTGTCGCACAAATCGTGAATGCGCTTGCAGGTTGGAGACATGACACTAATCAACTGCGATCAAAAAATAAAAAAGTTGATTTCTTAGATCAGCCGTTGCACAGCAATCGAATTTCTGAAGCAACACTGAACGCAATGATGGAGGCTATTTCAGAATTTAAGCCGCAATTGCAATTGGGTGCAAAAACAATGGCGAAACATCTGGGAAAAAATAAATTAGATCCTTGGGATTTATTGGCCCCTGCGCCGTTACAGTCAACAGCGCCTTTGACTTTTGCAGATTCATTTTCACAAGTGAAAAATAGTTTTTCGGCGATGGACGAAAAAATGGGTGAATTTGCTCAAATGATGTTGGATAAAAATTGGATCGACGCCAGCGTCAGACCCAATAAACGGAACGGTGCCTTCTGTACCGGATTTTTAAAAAGTGGAAATCCACGAGTGTTTCAAACATTTATGGGGTCGCCGCACGACACGTCGACATTAGCACATGAATTAGGTCATGCATATCATTCGTGGGTGATGCGTGATATGAATGTCATCGCTTCGGATTATCCGATGACGTTGGCCGAAACAGCCAGTATTTTTGCTGAGAATGTTTTATTTGATTATCAAATTGCAAATGCAAAAACCAAAGACGATGTTTTAGATGTGTATTGGTCAATTGCCGAAGGTGCTGTGGGTTTGTTATTAAATATTCCGACACGTTTTGAATTTGAAAAAAACTTTTATGAAAAACGAAAAAATGGTTTCGTCAGTGCAGATGAGCTTTCTGATTTAACTGCGCAGGCGTATACGAATTGGTACGGCGATTCAATCAGCCAACCGGACCGTATGTTCTGGGCAACAAAATTACATTTTTCAATTGCAGAAGTCAGTTTTTACAATTTTCCATATGCATTTGGATATTTATTCAGTCTGAGTTTGTATGCGCGTAAAAATGAATGGGGCAAAGATTTCAGCCAAAAATATATTTCGATACTGCGTGATACTGGCACGATGACGGCCGAAGATTTAATTCAAAAACATTTGGGCGAAGATATTCAAAAGAAAGAATTTTGGATCAAAAGTTTAAAAGTGATTTCTCAAAAAATTGAAGATTTTAGTAAACTTTAATTTGAAATTTAAAAACAAAGTTAATCTTAAACGAAGCGCTCGATATACTGACAGCGCTGGCATAAATTTTCGATCAGTTTATTTTGTTTAAAACCTTTTAAAATATTTTGTGCTCTCGGGGACGCTAAAATTTCTAAAATTGT
This sequence comes from Pseudobdellovibrionaceae bacterium, assembly GCA_043728555.1. Lineage (GTDB taxonomy): Bacteria > Bdellovibrionota > Bdellovibrionia > Bdellovibrionales > Bdellovibrionaceae > Pseudobdellovibrio. The sequence continues at coordinate 1,355 of JAYTMM010000256.1, read as the reverse complement.
ATTTTCTTGAATTTTGCCCAGCGGAATAGACGCTTCTTTGTCTAGACAGCACGGGACAACCGTGCCGTCGGCGTGAATTCCGAAATGAGTTGATAACCCGTAACACGTGCCTTTTTGGCCAAGCACAGGCAATTTTAAATCGGGCCAAATAAATTCGGTATCAAAATGCAGGTATAATTTATTTTTAATTTTCAGGCTTTTGTTTTTTTGAACATCAATATTTTCGATATTTGCTGAAAACTGAAAACGACTTTCGATACGTTTGAGCATTTCTACGTTTTCTGTCAAACTGCCGCGAACATCTTGTAGATTCCACAGTCTGAAATTGATATACAAATCAGGTCTGTGAGTTAAAGCATGTTCAGTCCAAGCAAAAATTTTTTCAAGGTAGACCGTCGGATCTTTTTGTGGATGGTTATCAAAAAAACTGTGCAGCGAAAAATTCACTTGGTACATTGCGGGGCTTAATAAAAAAGTGTGATGTTCGGGCTTAACCAATACGCCATTAGTTACAAAAAATATTTTTGTATCGTATTTTTCACAAATTTGAATCATCTCATTCAGTTTGGGATGCACTAGTGGATCGCCCATCAAATGAAAGCAAACCAATTCAGTCAGCGGAGCGATTTGTTGGATGACGTTTTCAAAAAGGTCTAGGGGCATCATCTTTTTTTCGCGAATGACTTCAGGGCAAAAACTGCACTGCAGATTGCAGATGTTGCTGATTTCGACGTTAACTTTGTGAAAGCGCTTTTTATTGGACATGGAATAAATTTCATATAACGCTAAACATATGGATGCAATATCAAACTTCTGGAAAAAATGCAGCAGCTGTAAAAAGCCAATTTCATTAAACGCAAAATATTATGAATGCAGTGTTTCGACCTGCACAGGTGAACGCACAGGCTATGTGTTTTGCACGATCCCGTGTTTCGAAGTGCATTTGCCAGGGGCCAAGCACAGATCAGCCGGAGCCGTTGAAAAAAAATCGCCCATGTCAGCGCAGCCAGACGCTCCGAAACGAATTATTATTCAATCCGCTGTAAACCCAGCGACTGCGCCAACTGGAAAATCATCGATGGAAAACGAAATTCTGGTCGTTGTTTCAAAAATGAAACAATACATCAAAGACGTCAGCGATATGAATACCGCAGAAGATGTAAACCAAACGATTTCACATATGATTCGGATGCAATTGGATCGTGCGATTGAAAATGCACGTCGTGAAGGTCGAAAAACTGTGATGGCGCGTGATTTTAAAAATTAGAAAGAATTTCATTAAATATTTTTTAACATTTGTGTTTTTGCTGAATACATCGTGTATTCATTCGGGAAGTGTGCAGACGAAAGATGTT
>JAYTMM010000255.1:0-2748 GCA_043728555.1 Pseudobdellovibrionaceae bacterium | reverse complement strand
GGTGATTTTACAGGCGAAATTGTTGAAGTCATCGGCGATGCCGAAAGCGCCATGAATGATATTCGCAGAGTCATCGTAAACCAAAATATTCCAGATGTTTTTACAGATGCAACAATTGCCGAAGCATCAACGTTTGGAAAAAACCCTGTCGACAAAGATTTTATCGGCCGTACTGATTTGCGCCATTTACCGATTGTAACTATCGACGGCGCTACCGCCAAAGATTTCGACGACGCTGTTTATGTTGAAATGAAACAAAATGGTTTTCATTTGATTGTTGCTATCGCTGACGTCAGTCACTATGTAAAACCAGGAAACCCGATCGACAAAGACGCATACGAACGGGGAACGTCTGTTTATTTTCCAAATTTTGTTGTACCGATGATTCCCGAAGCTTTATCAAACGGATTATGTTCATTAAATCCGAACGTGCCGCGATTGGCTTTGGTTGCTGATATGAATTTTGATTTCACGGGCACGATGATGAATTCCAGTTTTTACGAAGCCGTCATAGAAAGCAAAGCGCGCATTACTTACGGCGAAGCCCAAGAAATTGTCGAAGGCCACGAAATGTTGAAACATACATCTGTTGCCGGCGTTCAAGACAATGTTTTACGCTGCGCTGATTTAGCCAAAGTATTAATGGCGAAACGATTCAAAGACGGTTCCCTTGATTTAGAAGTTCCCGAAACAGAATTAGTGATCGACGGCACAGGCGAACCGATTGATGTGATTAAATCCGAAAGATTATTCGCACACAGATTGATCGAAGAAATGATGTTGGCCGCAAACGTTGCTGTCGCAAAATTTTTGGGAGCCAAAGAAATTCCATCATTATATCGTGTGCATGAACCACCAGATCCATTGAAAATTTCTTTGCTTGAAAAATATTTACATAATTTAGGATCGACTGCGAATCTTGCGGGCGACAGATTACAAAAAAAATTAACCCGCGCACTTCAAGAGTTTACGAACGAAGCACAATCAAATATTATTCACATCCTGACTTTGCGATCAATGAGCCAAGCCAAATATCAAATCGAAAATTTGGGCCACTTTGGTTTAGGTTTTGATTTTTACACTCACTTTACTTCACCCATCAGACGTTATCCGGATCTGGTGATTCATCGACTTGTGAAAAGCCAAGCTGGTGTCGCCGGTTACAGATTATTAGCCGAAGAAGACGTGCAAACCGCAGGAACATGGTTATCCGCGTGCGAACAGCGTTCAGCAAAATCAGAACGCCAAATTCACGCCATCAAAAAAGCACGCTTCATGAAAAAATTCGTGGGCGAAACGTTTGATGGCATGATCAGCTCGGTCACAAAATTTGGAGTTTTTGTTTTGTTAAAACAATACAACGTTGATGGCCTGATTAAATTAGAAGATTTAGGCGGCCAAGGCCCTAGCAGCTGGGAATTTGACGAAGAAAATTTAAAATTAGTTTCAAAACGTTCTGGTTTTTCACACAGCTTGGGCGATGTTTTAAAAGTCACCGTCAGCGCTGTTGATGTTGAACAAGGCCAAATTAATTTCGTGCTTGAAGGCCAAAAAGCTGTCGGCGGAACGGAACGCAAATTTGCAAAACCTTTGGGTTTTAAAGCTGAAGCGCGTTTTGGAAAAAAACCAGATCGCAATGGCGATAAACGCGAAGGTCAGCGCGATGGCAGCAAACGTTCAGAGAAAAAAGATTTTAAAAATAAATCGAATGATCGCAAGGCTTCATTTAAAGACAAATCGAAAAAAGATTTCTCAAAACCCATAGCTGCAAAAAAAGAATTTAATTCTTTCAAAGAAAAACGAGTCGGTTTAAATGCGTCGATCAATACACCAACGCCCGTTGCAAAACCAACAGATGGCGGTGGTGGTTCGACTGAAATGAAACCACGCTATTCTTCATTGGCCGATTACTTAGATAAAAATTCAAAAAAGGTTGATCATGGCAACGAAAAAAATAATTCGTCAACAGCAGCAAAGAAGCCCGCTTTTGGGTCCTCTCAAAATCGGAAAGACTCTGAAAAACGCGGCCCGACTGAAAACAATTCTGGCGGTGTTCGCAAAGCACGGCCTGAAAAATCTGGTCGAAAAAATAAATCTAGGTAATTTTTTATCGGTCAGCGATTCTGCCAGCGTTAAAGAAAATTTATCAATCCCCGAAAGGTTACGACTCAGTTTCGAAGAACTGGGTCCGACCTTTATTAAATTCGGACAACTTTTGGCTTCGCGCCCTGATTTGGTTCCTGATGATTACATTGCAGAAATGTCACGCCTACATGATCAAGTTCAAACCTTAGATTTTTCAATTATTTCCGAAGTGATCGGCGAAGAATTAGGTTCTGATTGGAGAAATAACTTTGAATCTGTCGATGAAGCTCCGCTGGGATCTGCTAGCATCGCACAAGTTCATTCCGCAAAATTAAAAACAGGACAAGACGTTGTTCTGAAAGTTCAACGACCTGGTATCGTTCATAAAATTAATGATGATTTAAATGTTTTGTATTTCATTGCTGAATTATTAGAAAAATATATTCCCGAAGTTCGCCCGTTCAATCCGATCGGCATGGTCGATGAATATTTTAAAACGTTAGAACTTGAAACAAATTTTGTTGTCGAAGCCAATAATATTCGTAGATTCCGTGAAAATTTTAAATCTGACGAAAATATCACAATTCCTGAAGTTTATTTTGATCTGACCAGTGAACGGGTTTTAACAATGCAACGTTTTCACGGAAAACCGCTCAGTCACCC
>JAYTMM010000254.1:0-10533 GCA_043728555.1 Pseudobdellovibrionaceae bacterium | reverse complement strand
GAAGACAAAGCCTTTTCATTGACTGCTGATTGGATAAATACGGATTTTGTTTTTGTTGTATCCGATGAATTTCATCGTGGAATCATAGGGCTTATTGCGACAAAATTAGCGAATGATTTAAATCGGCCCGCATTTGTAGGTTCATTGAATGCAGAAGGCATGGTCGTCGGCAGTAGCCGTTTACCGAACGGATTTGATGGTAATTTGGTTGTGGCATTAAAGTCGGCTGAAAATTTTTTAACACGGTTTGGTGGTCATGCGGCCGCAGCAGGATTTGAATTTGCGGCTGCGAATGAATTAAATGTCATAAATTCATTAACTGCATTTTTTTCTGAAAATAAAAAAAATCCGAAGCCTCTTGAAATTGAATTCGACGCCGTAGCAAATCTGTCTGAAGTGAATTCGAATATGATGAAGTGGCATGATCACTTGGGTCCATACGGGATGGGTTTTTCTATTCCAATATTCAGATTTAATTCTTTGAAATTATCTAAATTGAAAGAACTTAAGGGCGGTCATTTAAAGTTATCATTTCAATCCGAAACTGAAAAAATTGATGCCTTGTATTTTTCTCCGCAAGAAAATCGAAAGAAAGAAATTCTGGAAGGTCAAAATTACGACGTTTTAGGAGAACTGCAAATTAATTATTTTAATCGCAGTCAAACGATTCAATTATTATTAAAGGATTTTAAAGGGCTATGAAAAACAAAGCGATTGTTTTACTGTCTTCGGGATTAGATTCAAGTTTGAATTTGTATTTAGCTGTGCGCGAATTGGATGTTGTTCTGACTTTGACATTCAATTACGGACAAAAAGCAGCTGCTCGTGAAATTGAATATTCAAAAAAATTATCTGATAAATTAAAAATTCGGCACGAAGTGATTGATTTGCCGTGGCTTAAAAATCTTGGTAATTCGGCCTTAACGAAAGAATCAAAAAATATTCCTGTGGGCGCTGATATCTCTATCGAGAATATGAAAACATCACTACAAAGCGCAAAATCTGTCTGGATACCGAATCGAAACGGAATATTTTTAAATATTGCCGCTGGATATGCCGAAAGCTTGGGTGTAAAAATTATTATTCCGGGATTTAATGCCGAAGAAGCTGCAACGTTCCCAGACAACAGTTATGAATTCATTCGAGCCACCAGAAAAGCATTTATGCTGTCGACGGCGAATCAAGTTGATGTTCAATGTTATACAATCAAGATGTCAAAAACAGAAATTGTAAAGGCTTCTCAAGAACTAATGATTCCATTCACGGAAATGTGGCCGTGTTATCAAAATTTTGAAAAATGGTGCGGCGAATGTGAATCTTGTATTCGTGCCAAGCGAGCCTTTAAATTGAACAGAGTCGATATTTTAGGAAATTTTTTAAAGTGAGTAATTAATGAAAAGTAAATTTATAACAAAAAAAATGAAATACAACGGATCACAACTAAAGCCACTTTTTGCCTATGAAAATTTTGGCTTATTAGGCCATTCAATTATTTCTTGGGTCGGCGAATGTGATGTTGAGTTAAATCATATGATCGATCTGGAAGATAAAATAGTAAACGCAAAAATTTGTAGTGATGAGATGTTACATTTTATAATCGAAATTTTTGACGACAGTTTATTATCTGCTGTTGCGATACAAAGATTATTTGCATCGATTGTTCGCGATCAAATTTTTTTGGTGGATAAAAAAATAAAACCATCAGACTTCGTTCGTGAAGGAGATGATTTGTATTTAATTAAGAATAATAAAAAATTAAAACTAAGCATTTCAATCGCATCAAAATCGACCGTTTCAGTTCAAATTCATTTTGCGATAAATATTGTAAATACCGGAACACCGGTGCCAACGTCGTGCTTGAATGATTTTAAAATAAAACCAGATGCGATAGCTAAAACTACGATAGCTGTCTTTGCTAAAGAATTTGATTCCATCGTTCAAGCGACTCAAAAAGTTAGACCTTTGTCGTAGCCAGCATTTCATAATTTATACCGATATCAAAGTATGCTTAAGTACTGGGTATTATTTATTTTTTCAATCAATGTGTTTGCAGCTGGACCGACATTATTGAATCATCCGTTTACAAAAGAAGAATTAGATAATATTAAATTTACCTGTGAACAAAAAAGTAAGCTAAATTGCGATCGAAAATATTTTAATATATTTACTTTGCAAGTTGATATTTGTAAAATTGATTTCGAAAAAAATAAATGTTCAGAAAAAATTAAAAAAAATGCTGACGAATCTTGGCGATATAAAAGATGCGATGAATCGTCATTGTGTATTCAAAATCAATATGACACGTCAGACTCTTTTACGGCCTGTGGTCTGGGTCTTTTAGAATTACCACGGGTGATAGGGCAAGCGGCCGTTGACACCGCGAAGGCGACACCAGATGCGCTCAAAAATTACTTTAACCGAGTATCGACGCGAATAAATGATCGTGATAGTATGCTTAAAAACTGTAACCTGACGATCGAATGTAAGCGGCAATTAGCACGTGGAAATCCAACAACCTTGTCATTGGCCGATCCAAAAAATGAAAAAGCTTTGGCAAAATATTCGGCTGTGTATTTGTGGTCTAAAAATAAAGAATACGAACCCCTGCGTGTGCAATTGCTCATTCGTGGGATGATGACGAAAGAACAATATTATAAAGAAATTGGAATAAGTCCCAAGGATGCCATTCAGGTTAAAGATTTAACGATCGAACAGGGCATTACGCTCTTAGCGACTTGGGAATCAGTTAAAAAATTTGTTGAAGATCAATATCAAGATATCATGTGTTTTACGCCACTTGAAAAAACCAGATTAACATGTTCTGTGCTGGCGGATGTGTTATCTGGTGTCGCTGTTGAAAAAGCTTTAGCGGGACGAACAGTTAAATTGGCTACACGCGGTGGTGAAGTGATTGATCGCCAAGTTGGGCAAAGCTTAGTTCGCCGTTTGGCCGAAACCAGTTTAACCAAGGCTGAAGTTGTTAAATTGTATGCGCAAAAAAATGCGACTTCGACATTAGAAAATCAATCTTGGCTTGATTTTATTGGTGGCACCAGAAAATCGCCCAAAAATGTAACGATTGAAAATTCATCTTTAAAGACAATGAATGATAAAATTTTTAAAGACGAAGAATTTGTAACAGCATTAACGAACATGCAAAAAGAAATTCAAATTGATAAATTTCGAGCCCTTGAATTGGAACTTCAGAAAAAAAATCCAGATTTTAAATTTCAATATTTTTCTGATTATAAAGGTGTTCGATTAGCCTATGATGAACTGCCGGGTCTGAAAATTGATGCTGAAATTCAAAAAATTATTACTGAATCAAATGCTGAATATGCAAAGTTGCTTTTAGACAAAAATATTGTACGTGCTGCAGATCAGCCGGCCAGTTGGTTTAAGGCATCGATTGGAAAATCAGATGACTGGGCTAATTTAGGGGCGCGATTTGCCAGAAATAATGAAAGTTCGATGTTTGTGAATGCAGCTGAAAATCCAGCTTTTGAAAAATGGGTCAAAAGTGAATTTGAATCCGGTCAGCGATTGCATTCTGAAATTATGGGTTCATTTAAAGGAACTTCCGTGATTGTTGAATCAAGCGGTGAAAAAAATTTGCACCGTGATGTGATTGAAATCTTAAGAAAAAATAAAGATGACAAAGCAGCTGCAAAAAATTTGATTGAACAAAAATTTGGATTACAATCGATGTCTGAACAAAATTTTTCAAAATTGTCAGATTACTTTGATAAAATTGATAACTTTTCACCGGGGCTTCGTGGGGTTAAGCGTGAATTTGCAACATTGTCAGATTCAAATCATGGCGGTTTGTCCATCGATATGATTGGTCTGGGTGCAGATCATTTACAGCAAACATCAGCCAAAGCTTTTGGTTCTGCAAAAAATGTTGATGATTTTTTATTAAAAGCACGAGTTGGCGAAGAAACTGTAACAGCCGATGTCGCAGCCAGAAAAAAAGTGATTGAATATCATTTTAAAAAAATAACAGGTGATCCAGAGGCTGTGGTTTCTTGTTCTGGTGATGGTTGCAAGGCGTATTTAAAAAATCGCGAACTCACAAAATCTGAAGCACAGCAGGTGTCGGATGTGTTAACCGCGAATGCGGGCGAAGCTGGCAAATTAAGATTCAGTCAGGTTTCAAAATTGGAAAAAAAAGCGGACGCCGATTTCATTGCAAAAAAAGGTGAAGATATCGAAAAAAATATTCGAACAGCAGCTGGTTCACAAATTGATTTACGCAAGCTTGAGGGCGTAAATTTTACGGTTCATATTTCGTCATCCAGTGCGACCTCTGGTGGTTCAGCCAGTGTTCATATTTCGACAGCAAAAGGCGTTGCTTTCTCTGCCGCTGAAAAAAAATCTTTAGAAAATATTATTCAAAATACGATTAAGGCGAACGGGTATCGTTCGAAGTAATAGAAAAAGATCAGTAGTCATTTTTAACTAAAAATACCTTCTTATTCGTGAAGTGTACCGACGCATGAATCCAATCTTGGCCCGCACGCTTCATATCTTTAGATTCTAAGCCATGCAGCATGACATCTAAAACTAAGCACTCATTGTTTTTAATAAGTGTATCAGGCAATTCTCCGTTGATTGTTTCAAAATAGTAATTATAAATGAATTTCAACTTTCCCTGTACATATTTGAAAAAAAAGTTATCACATCCGCCACTTCCACAATAACCATATGCGCTGCTGTCTGAAAAATCGGTGGCTTTTACAGAATAAAATTTACCACATCTTGTTTTATATGTTCTGTAAGATTTTAAATTTTTTAAATCGAAAGCGTTGATGTATTCTGGATTTGGATATTCTATTTTCATAAATCTAACTAAAAATTTTCGAATATTTAAGTCAGCATTTTTTGATTCAGCCTGTAAATTTGGTGAAAGAATAATTAAAAAAAGAATGACAATGACTTTTTTGAACATTTTAGATTTCCTTTGTGATGTTCAAATATCGTAACATGATGTGTTGTCATTTGAGGACAGCGCGGATGTTTATCTATAGGTTGGTATTTAAATTTTTGATAATTTTTTCAAAATAATCTAAATTCCATCTAAGTTTTAATTTTTCAAATAGGGCTGCGCTGATGAGGGGCTTAATATCTAATAAAATTGCTTCAAAATTTTTAGTTGAAAGGCATTCGTTTAAATTATCAATAACCCATTTTGAGTCAACATCCCGGTGTTGTTCTTTCCACGGCCCCATTCGATTTAAACATGCACTTAAGTTTTTGAAGTTAGGTTTAATATTTTTATTCAAATACCATTCGAGATCATACAGATCACGACCTTTGACGATATCCATTCCGTACGATTCGCCTCGGCAAAGCACCGCATGAATTTTTTGTCCCATGCAGGTCGGTAAATTGTGTGCCTTAATTTTTGCCGAGAACAGACTTTTGATTTCAACGTCTTCAAATTGCTGATGACCGGCTGGTTCGATATCTAGTTCTAATTTGATTTTAATTTTTTCTCCGCTAATCACATCACCCAGCTGACTTCTGAAATCATTTAAAAATGTGGTATCGTTAATAAAATATTTTTTAATTGGATTTTCAGGTTTACACTTGTTTTGAAATTCAAAATTAAATCCTGCTTTTTCCAATGAATCTGATAGCACGATCATTTTTTCTGCGAACGGATATTTTTTGTTGGGTTTGATCAATGACAAATCAAGGTCTTCTGAGAACCGATCAATTCTATGTAAAATTCTTAGTGAAGTTCCACCATGAAAAGCCAAATCATCAAATAAGTTGATCTGTTTCATGTGACAAAGAATTGTTTCTTGTAAAATTTCACGAATTAAATTGCGCTGGTCGCCAGAGTTTAGATTTTTAGATTCAATTTTAAATCTTTCGCCGGCAGCTTGTTTTGTGATGATCATATTTAATCCTTAGAAGTCTTTCTATAATTCGACAATTTGCATGGCTTTGGCCACTTTTTTTGCCAGTTTTATATTTTTATATTTGTAGGCGTATGTTTCGGCATTTGCCCAAGGAATTAATTCTGAATCATCTTCATCAATTCGTAAAAACGAACAAATTTGATTTCTGTTTTTTGGATTTAATTTTTGTTCGATCAGTGTGTCCATGATGGCTCTGGTCATATCAGCAACACGGATTTGATTTTCACCAACATCAACAGTTTGAATGCCGAAACTTAATTGATCTGTTGAAACTTTGTTGATTTCAAAATTCATATTTTTTGAATGAATTTTTGCCGATTTACTTCCGGTAAAAGTTTTGTAATGAATTGTTTCTGGAATTAAATTATGAAACCGCAAAGCAGCAAGACCACTTAAAAAAGACGTGCAATCAATAGCCTGAGCCACATTTTCTGCGGACAGTGGTTTTCTTAAAAGTTCTGGATGAACTGCATAGACACCTTTATACAGTCTCTGCAAATCACCACGTTTCAGACAGCGTTTAATTTTTGCTTGCACAGCATTCTTATTCAAAGTCGGATATAAATTATAAATAACATCGCTGGTAACCAGAGCATCGCCTTTTTTAATCAGATCTAGCGTTAAATTACTCATTAAAACTCCATAAAGTACGTTTATCGTACTTTATTATAATATCAAATGTATCGGACAATTGCCACAGAAGCTTTATGCGCCAGATCGACTATATACGATTTCAGATTATTTTTTTGTTCCTTTTTTGCCATTGAACGGGTTGATATTTCCTTTGGTGCTAAAGTTGTCAAATTTGTTTTTATTTTTTTTCGAGCGCATATAGGATTGAACAATTTTGCCATTTTTTCGATGATGACTTTTTACTTTTTGATAGCTGAATGTTTGTGTCGAAAATAATAATAAAAAAATAATGGATATCATTTTTTTGAACATTTTAAAGTTCCTTTGTAGTTGTTATTTTGCGGAAATATTTTTTAAATAAATTTTTATAAAAGTGAGATCAGCACTTTGATTTTGAAGTTGTGATGAATATTTTTTTATTGAACACCTGATAAAAATTCAATCCATTTTTTTTGAGATTTAAAATTAGCAAAAGTTTTGTAGCTATCGTCGTCTTTGTCATAACAAACTAAAGTTAAATTTATATTTCCGGTTTGCTTTTTAAAATTATCCCAGAAACTAATCTCATTGGTACGGCCGCTATCATCAGGGCCACAAGTTATCGAAAAATTAACAACTTCATAGTTTGACTTCTGGCACCACATGTTAATAGATATTCTATTTTTTTTATCTAATGGATTTGTGTTAACATGTGTTTTTCCATCACAGCTCCAATTACTTTGCAGTTCAGTAAGCTTTTCACCATTGTAATTTGTAAAAGTATGAATAATTATACCTTTGCTGGATTTAAAATCTGGACTGTCTTTGCTTACGACAAGACCAATGCTTAGTGTTTTTGCATTTGAAAAAACTGACATAAGAAATATTAATAAAGTTATTTTCATACTAAATCCTTTTGTAAATATATTCTAAATTAATTCTCTATTTAATCACCAAACAAAATCTTCACGAGACTTAAGTGTTGTTTGAAATCAAATTTTATATTCCAAATGAATATTTTTCCATTTCCTATTTTTCTTGTTCTTTAAAGCACCATGATCACAGATATAATATTTGTTTTTGTAATAGCCTATACGAAAGCATCCTGTGCGTGCAGTGGCCCAGCCGCCATTTAATTCATTGCAGATGACGGGGTCGTCAGTGCTGATTGGCTGGGGTCGTTGTACAGATTTTGAAATTTGCGAATATTTTCTTGAGAACTTGGAGTGACTGTTTTTTGCGGTAATATTTTTTCATTTTATATCCTTAAGTTTTATGGGTAACTTAAGATTATATGATTTTATTGTCAGTTGAGGTCATTGGGTGGTGGCTGAAGGCGAGAGGAATATCAGATTGAGATGTTTTAACAAAAATTAACTATTTTAATATTTTGTGCCGAAATATAGTTATGAATAATATAAAATGTGACCAATTTTTAGAGTGTTTAAAGAAAATTATAAAAAGTAATAATAATCAAAATCAAGTTTCAAATTTTGATTTGAAAAAAAGTTTGAATTGGTCAGAAGATGAGTTTATTAAAATTCGTGAGACTTTAATTGCAAATGGCATTATCAAGCGAGGCCTAGGAAAGGGCGGCAAAACAATTTTAATAAAAGAAAAAATTAATAGAGATATAAGAAATGATATAGTTACTGAGGATTTTATTAATTTATTGATAAAATCTAAAGTAATCGGATTTGATCAAATTTCATATGACTTTAGAGTAATTAAAGATATTAAAAATATTTTAGATAAAAACTATGGAATTAGTGTCGAGATAGATAGTGATAATGACTGCATTCGTCTTAATGAATCTGAAAAATCAGTTTCATTTTTTAGCGATTTTAAAAAAAGTTTTATATGGTCAAATATAGATGATGAAATTGCAGCTAACAGATTAATGGATTTATTTGATTGGGATGAATTATATGTTTTATCCGAAGAAACTGGGAAATTAATACGAAAAATTGTTAGAATTGAAACTGGTCAAGATAAAAAAGGAACTAAATTTGAAATAGCGTCCACATTAATAATGAAATATGGAAAAGATTTGTTTCGAGAAAAGCCACAAATTTTTGAAGCCATTTGTAAGAAATTAAAAATTGATGCAAAAAAAATACGAGCAGGATCTTTGTCAGCAATTAAATTTGTAGGTGTTGCGGGATTTCCAAGATCTTATGCTGGTGAGCCGACTATTAATCAAGAGCCCACAAGTTTTTATCCTAAAATAGGTATTTTGCCAAACTTGAGAGATTTTCAAATCGAGGCTAAAAATAGTGTAAAAAAAATTATTTCAAATAAATCAACAAAGCTAATTTTGCGTATGCCTACGGGAACGGGAAAAACAAGGACTGGAATTGAATGTACAAATGATTGGTTTTCTACAAATTTGTTAAGCAATAAAAAAAATGTTGTTTTTTGGATTGCTCATACAGAAGAATTATGTGAGCAAGCGATAAGTCAATTTGAATTAAACTACTTGTCTACAAAAGAAAGAAAATTTTCAGTTGAACTTTTTAGACTTTGGGGAAATTACGTCGATCAAAATGTTGAATTGGATTCCGAGCAGCTGCAAAGAATTACAGGTTCAACTAATGGCAATTATATTTTAGTAAGTAATAATATACTGTTCAATAGACTTATTGAAAATGATGAGAGGGTTCCTTGGGTGCACTCTTTGTGCAAAGAGGCTAATGTTTTGCTCGTTATTGATGAAGCCCATCGTTCTGGTGCCGAAACTTATAAACAAGCAATCGATATTTTGTACTCATTTAATCCAGAGTCAAATATTTTAGGTTTAACAGCAACGCCAAAAAGATCTGCGGGCACAAAATTGGAAACAGAATCAACGCAATATTTACTCAATATGTTTAATGAAAAAATTATAGATCCATTTGATAGGTATGAATTTCCAAAAACACATTTAATAGAAAATAAAATTTTAGCAAGACCTATTTTTAAAGAAATAACAACAAATTTCGAAGTAGACGTAAATGATCTAAAAGAGCTTGAAGGATTGGATATAAGCTCAATAGATGCGGAAAGGATTGTAAATATTGAAGCACAAATTTCTGATAGAGTTGAAAATTGGTTAAGGCGTCGACCTGTAATTGAGGAAATAGCAAAAATAGCTTCAGACACTAAAAATAAAATTATTTACTTCGGTTCATGTAATTTGGATTCTGAAATGGTTGCGTGGGGCCTTCGAAGGTATGGAATCAGTTCAGAATATCTAACGGCTGATACATCTTCGTCTAGAAGAAGAAAAATTATTTCAGATTTTTCAAATAATAAGTGCCAAGTATTAAGTAATTGTATGATTTTGACGGCGGGATTTGATAATCCTAAAATAACTCATGTAGTTGTTGGTAGGCCAACAATAAGTACTGTATTATTCGAACAAATGATTGGTCGTGGATTAAGAGGGCCTGATTTTGGAGGAACTGAGAGTTGTGAGATAATATATGTCAGAGATAATATATTCCCAAATCCAAACATAGTTTTTGCATACGATAAAATTAAGCAAGATTGGGACGCTGACCTATCCGGAAATAATATTGATAATAAATTTAAAAAAGTAGTTATGAGTGACGATGTATTTAATCAAATTAATTCTGAAAATACAGAAATAAAAAATGACCATGAGTTTAAAGTTGAAACAAATGTTATCGAAATAAATAAATCAAATACGGTATTTAAAAATGAAGATCCAGCTGAAGAAATTTATCAATGGCTATTTAATGAAATGGTTCATCAGCAGTATATTCGTGCAAATAAAATTTATTTTCAATTTGGAAAAATTTTTCAAAGACAAATTAATCCATTTTTTAAAGAGTTGTCTATTTTATTAAAACGTCCGATCAAATCTGTTGGGACAGACATAATTTTAGAGTGTGACACTGGTATGGCAGCAGCATTGTCGTCTCAAAAAAAATTGATCATTTCTTTAATAAACACCTATTTAATTGAGATAAGAAATGTCGGCTGACAA
>JAYTMM010000253.1:0-5081 GCA_043728555.1 Pseudobdellovibrionaceae bacterium | reverse complement strand
GTACAAATCGAAAAAGCCATGGTCGAAGCGGCACAAACTGCGGGCGCCACAGTGATCAATTCAACCTTTCACCATTTTTCTCCGTACGGTGTTTCTGGTGTTGTTGTTATTCAAGAAAGTCATTTAGCAATTCACACTTGGCCTGAATATCGTTATGCCGCTGTCGATTTATTTACATGCGGTGATTCCGTTGACCCTTGGGTTTCGTTTGAATTTTTGAAAAAAGCTTTTGATGCTTCGTATTCTGCTCTTGAAATGAATCGCGGATCGACGCACGTCATGAAAAAAGGAACTTCACTGCAAGTGAAGCCCAACGATGCAGAAAATTATGATCCCGCAAAAGGTTATAAAATTAATCGTAACGTCTGGTTCACCGATAAAGACGAAAACCAAGCTTTATCACTTCGTTACACAGGTGATATTTTATTTGATGAAAAATCTGAATTTCAGCGCGTTCGTATTTTAGAATCTTACGCCTACGGAAAAATGTTAACCATTGATGACATGGTTATGTGTACCGAAAAAGACGAATCACATTATCATGAAATGATCACTCACCCCGCTGTTCAGGCGTTTCAATCTGTCAGTGGCCCATTAAAAAATGCGTTGGTTATTGGCGGCGGCGACGGCGGAACAATTCGTGAATTGTTTAAATACAACACTGTTGAAAAAATCACGATGGTTGAAATCGACGAAGCCGTTGTACGTGCGTGTAAATTGCATTTGCCAACGATTGCTCGTGAATTTTCAAATCCAAAATTAAATTTAATTATCGGTGACGGAATCGCCTACGCGAAAGACGCGGCCGCTAAATCAACTGAACAATTCGATATTATTATTGTTGATGGTTCCGATCCTGCAGGACCGGCTGAGGGTTTATTTACAAAATCATTTTATGAAAATTGCATGAAATCATTAAAGCCGAACGGAGTGTTGATCACACAAGGTGAATCACCGATGTTTCACGCAAAAACGTTTGTTGAATTAAATCACTGTTTAAAATCAGTTTTTGGACAAACCAGCGTTCATACATTATTATTTCATGCGACAACATACCCATCAGGGATGTGGTCATTACAGATGGCTGTCAAAGGTCAATATCACCCGACCAAAGATATTAAACCAGACCAAATCGCTGCCAGCGTCGCTGGTAAATCTTTACGTTACTACAACGAAGATCTGCACAGCGCTGCATTTTGCCTACCGACTTTCGTGAAAGAAATGATAGCCTCTAAATAGATCTTAATTTTGAGATCTACAGATTTTTAAAGGAGAAAATATTATGTTTAAATTACCACAATTACCCTACGCAAAAACCGCACTGGCTCCGTTTTTAAACGAAGAGCAAATGAATTTTCATTACGACAAACACCACAATGCATACATCGTTAATTTAAATAAATTTATCGAAACAGATTCGACACTGGCTGGAAAGTCATTAGAAGAAATCGTTCTGTCTTCGACAGGTGGTATTTTTAATAATGCAGCTCAGATTTGGAATCATACTTTTTATTGGTTAAACATTGCACCTGCGGGCCAAGGCGCACAACCATCAGCTGAATTATCTGCAGCCATCACAAAAGATTTTGGCAGTCTTGATGAATTAAAAGCAAAATTCGTCGATGGCGGAATGAAAACATTTGGTTCTGGTTGGATCTGGTTATGCACAGATGCGGCTGGTAAATTGTCATTAGTATCAACATCAAATGCGGCGGTACCATTCACTAACAACGGCCCAACACCATTGATGGTGGCTGACGTTTGGGAGCACGCGTATTACGTTGATTACCGCAATGCACGCCAAAAATACTTGGAAATGTTCTGGTCGCAAATCAACTGGACATTCGTTTCTGAAAATTTCGCCTCTAAAAAAGTTCGCGATTTAACAAAAACGATGATTTAGGGGCTACTGCCCCTGCCCCATTGAATAGCCTTTTTCACCATCGAATAAATACAGATTTTCTGTTTTGATCACATCGATATTTGTTTGGCTCAATTCACGCAACAACATCCAAATGACTGCGGGATTACTGATGTTTCCGTCTTTATTTAAAAGGCGGCAGCGCCAGTGATCCGTACAAAAAGTTTCTTTCATACCTTCGGGGTAAACTTTGACTCCGCGGTTAGTGATCATTTGTAAATCCAATGGAACATCTTTAATTGCAGCTTTTAATCTGATCGCAAGCTGGATTGGGTCGCGCTGATCTTCTTGAATAAAAACATCGACACCGACCAACTCTTTTTTAGCTAATCGTAAATTTGATTTTTTGTATTTTAAATCGAGTCGTGCTTCACTCGAATACTGAGCCATCGCGAATTTCTGAGGTGTCTGGCTAATTCTTTTCATAACGGCAAGACCGAATTCTTTTGTGCCCACTTTTTCTTTGCTGATTCCGTCTTGGTAAATATCAAACGTGTGGATGCCGTCTTCGATTGTTTTTAGCCATGCATTGTGAATTTTTTCTGCAGCTTGCGCTTGCCCAATATGAACCAGCATTTGAACAGCGGATAAAATTAATCCACTTGGATTTGCAATATTTTGCCCTGCAATGAGAGGAGCCGACCCGTGAATAGCTTCAAACATCGCACAATTTTCGCCAATGTTTGATGATCCAGCCAGCCCTACAGATCCTGCGATTTGAGCTGCAACGTCACTTAAAATATCTCCATAAAGATTTGGCATAACAATGACATCGAAAATTTCAGGCGTATCAGCCAACCTTGCCGCTCCGATATCTACGATAAAGTGTTCTTTTTGTAAATCAGGATATTCTGCGCCGATCTCGTCAAAAACTTTATGAAAAAGTCCGTCAGTCATTTTCATAATATTATCTTTAGTAAAGCAACTGACTTTTTTTCGCCCGTTACTTTTCGCGTATTCAAATGCATAGCGAACAATTTTTTCACAGCCTGGACGAGTAATTAATTTTAAACATTGATAAACTTCATCAGTCTGTCTGTGTTCGATACCTGCATACAGGTCTTCTTCGTTTTCTCGGATGACAACAAGATCCATTTTTGGATGTTTTGTACGAACAAACGGAGAATAGGCAGTGCATGGCCTAACGTTAGCATATAGCCCTAAAGACTTCCTGACAGTGACATTCAAACTTTTAAACCCACCACCTTGAGGAGTTGTTACGGGTGCCTTTAAAAAGATTTTATTTTCGATGAGTTTTTCCCAAGACGAATTTTCGATTCCTGCATTTAGACCACGACGATATACTTTTTCACCAATTTCAATATGGTCAATAATCAACTGAGCGCCTGCTGCTTCCATAATATTTAAAGTCACTGCCATAATTTCTGGGCCGATACCGTCACCATGAGCCACTGTAATTCTTGATCTGTTCATTTGAGTTCTCCTTTTGATGACAGTATTCAGCTTTTACTGAAAAACATAAAATATATAAAATACTTGAATTTAATCTGTTTAATAGATAATCTTTTTGACATGAATTGGCTTAACTACCATCATCTGTATTATTTTTGGACCGTTGCAAAACACCAAAGTTTTACGAAGGCATCCGAAGAATTATTAATCGCACAATCAGCCGTCAGCTTACAAGTATCACAACTTGAAAATTTTTTTGGCAAAAAACTATTGCATAGATCAACGTCAAAAAAAATCTCTTTAACAGAAGACGGACAGTCTGTCTTTATTCAAGCCGAAGAAATTTTTCGACAAGGCAGAGAGCTTGTTGACGGACTCAAGGAAAATGGAATTCAGTCCACACTTAAAATAGGAGCTATAGGTAGTCTGTCCAAAAATCTTCAGATAAAATTACTCAGTCCAGCTCTTGAAAAAAGTGATCTCGAAATAACAATTGATATCGGCGATTCACAAACACTGCTTCAGCGATTGAAAGCCTTTCAATTAGACGCGCTTTTGTGCGATGTTCCATATCCACATTCAGAAGATGAACCCCTTATTCAACTCGAAATCGCACGTGAACCGGTTTGCTTAGTCGCTTGCAAATTAAAAGTAAACATGAATTTTGAATCCAGATTGAATAAACATGGTATTTACTTACCAGCACGCAGTAATCCAATAACTGGTGACCTAGAGTACTTTTTGAAAAACCAAAAGCAACCAGTTCAAATCAAAGGGTACATTGACGATATTGCGTTGCTGAGGCTGTTGGCGCTAGAAACTTCGAGTATCGTAGCCATTCCCCGAATTGGCGCTACTCGAGAATTAAAAAATAAAACTTTATTTGTACAACATGAATTCAGATCTTTGTATCAAAAATTTTATTTAGTCTTAAGGCAAAATGGACAGCGATCTAAAAAAATATTGAAAATACTTGAACAAGATTAAACCTACATTAAAAAATTATAGACTAAACCAGCCTGATAAACAGAGTTTTCAAAATAAGAATTCTCTGTTGAAAATTGAAGATCAAATTTTTTATTTATATTAAAATTTATTTTTAATTTTAAACGTAAATAATCCGTATTCTTATTTACTAAAAAATAACTAGCCGACACAGACCAGCCCAATTTTTGAATTGGTCTGAATACGTATAAAATTTCAGGCCCAGCGCCTTGTAAATTAATTTCGCTGTCGTACCAGCTGCGTGCAGTAAAAAATGTAGCTATTCGCGATGTTTGAAAAATAAATGAATCAAAACTCAGGCCTCCAGAACCTTCAAAATCGGTTTTTCCAGAGTCTTGTAATGCGGCTTTTACTTTCCAAGAAAAATTTTTATCCAATTGTGTGACTGGGTTTAGATTGATCAAATCTATGAATGTCAGTTGATCAAATTTTATTTTTTTTAAATTTTCATCATATCTAAATTCAATTGTGGCCATTTCATTTTGACTGAACGGCACAGTGCCGAAATCGAGCTGTTCCAAATCGTGTAGCGCGTTTCTGAATTTCAATGAGTAATATTTATTTTCTGTTTGATTGTTTTTAATCAATCCCGATTGAAAATATAACGCCGATGAATCATGGCTTTGTTGCGGAGGCTTTGGATTTGCGATTTTTTGATCTTCAGTTGTTAAACCCAATATTGCACGCTCAGTTGACAACTGATATTGCTGTTCATCAGATTCAATTCCGGTGCGGTACGATT